>JAUSFM010000016.1 GCA_030651375.1 Candidatus Woesearchaeota archaeon
TTCTTGACAGTTATATTGTGGAAGGAAATGAAACTACTTCCATTAACATAAATACCGAAACCACTCGGAGACAACCCCGGCCAACCCTGACCAGCAAGCCACAACGTTGACAAATTAACAAAGCTGCTGTTGGTTGATACATTGATTAAGACGTTTGACGTGCCATTGATGTTTGAAAGAGTCACGTTGTCGTAATCAGAGGTTATGTTCGTGCTGTTGATAATTTGCAAAGCGTTGTGTGTCGCGTTGATAATATTAAAGTTACTCATGTTAACCCTTGATGTATTGAAAATCAACAACCCATGCAAACCTGCACGAGTTGAGTTGAAGCCATCAAGCGTTGCGTTCAACACACGATCAAGGGCGTAATCAGCCGCTGAACTGTTGAAGGTTGACACGCTAACGTTGTGCAAGTTGATATCATTCGACTGATTGAAGATAATGCCCTTCATCGACACGTTGTAGACATGTTCGCCCTTGAGCGTCGTATTGCTGCCGTTGATGAATTCAAGGCCGACTGCCGTGCTGTTCGTCCAGGTGTTGTTCTTCAATGAGAGGTTGAATGAGTTGTTCGCCAGCAAGAGCCAGTTTGTTGCGAACGTCATGTTATTGTTGCGCATTTCGCTGTCTCCCGTCATGTTCATAAGCACGTCACCCGTGCAATTGGCAATTTCGTTGTCAACGAGCGTGTTTCTTCCTCCCTGCTCAACGTGAACACACCAGCCGCCATTAGTGGTATTAGCAAGGACATTGTTAGTGGCGGTTGCATTGAAAACACCAGTCAGGAAAAGAAGGGCATTTGTCGTGTTGGTGGTAAATCCAGAGGAAGTGAAGTTGTTCTCAAGGATGGTGTGGTTTGTACTATTGGCAAGCCAGAGACCAGTTGTGGCATTGCCGAAGCTGTTATTGGCAATGTAGTGGCCAGTTCCGTTGCTTCTGATATTAGCCAGTACGGAGTTGTGTGAGAAGCGGTTGCTGTATAGGACAACCCGGTTGGTTGAGATGTTTATTCCAGCACCAGCACTCACGTTGACATTAGTTGCTCCTGCGATAGTGATGTTGACAAAGGAGATATTGATGTTGGCGCCATTTTTGGCCCAGATGACATCGTGGAGATTGTTTCCTTGATTCGCAGCACCGCTCGTGTTGCCGGTGATATTGCTAAATTCTGAATTCATGATGGTGATGTTGTTTGAGTCGCCGGCAATGTGCACACCGCCAAAGTTGGTGTCGCGAACTTGGAAGTTGTTAATGACGACATTACTGCTGTTAGTAATGTTGACGGCAAGAGTTTCGTTTGTTTCAGCAGCAGTTTGGTTTGTGTCTCCAATGCCGATAAGGGTACAGTTTTCAATAGTAACGACAGAATTTGTCCCATTGATATGTATCCAGTTTCTCAAGCTTGCATTGCCGCCGGTCGCGTTAATAGTAAAATTCGCACCATGTCCGGTGGTGTTTCCAGTGTTGTTGCCGCTGCAGGCAATGTTGAGGCTGGCGTTGCTTGATGAGTTGATGATAATAAGACTGTTTTCATAGACATACGTACCTCCAGAACATATTTTAAGAACACTAATATTGCCGTAAATAAAATTGTTACTGTTGTTCATCAGCGGCCGTGTTCCTGCAGTCAGGTCATCACAATCGCGCGGGTGTGTCGCATTAGGAGTAGTGTCATCAAAATTGTCGCCGTCGGCATCAGCAGCAAAAACGTGCATGGCTGCGCCCAAGAGAATAATCATCGTGCAGAGGAGGAGAAGTGTTTTGAAAAAGACTGAACCGTTGTTGTTGCTAAATAAAGAAATTTTTGCACGCTTCGAAAATTTCATGACATCAACCTCTTTTTTGTTCCAATGGTTGGAACTTGTATGATAACGAATATGTTATGGACTATTCAAGAAGTTTTGATATTTAAATGTTGTTATTTTGGAAAAAAATAAGAGGGAAAAAAGAAAGATTATTTTCTTGTTTACACTTTGAAGTGAAAATGAAGTGAAAAAAAGATCAGTCGCCAATAGTTTTGTAGAGAATTGCGTTGCGCTCGAGCAGTTCTTTTATTTCTTGTTTTCTGCCGCCCAGCCCTTTCCCATCAAGTAACACAATGCGGGCGTTTGATTTTGTTATGGCCTGCTTGATAAGTTCTCCGGTTAGCCCCTCAACAGCATATTTTGCGCAGAGATGGCCAAGCGCGTAGTTTGATTGCTCCATGCATTTCAAGAAATTTGGTGCATAATGCGGCCCGCCGATGCCAAACGCAGGCACAAAACGTTTTTCCAGCGCAGGAATGTCCGCATTGAACAGGGAAAGAAGCGCTGCTGCAGTCTTTTTGCCAAAAATCGAATTATTCCATGATGTTTCATCCGAACCGATTTCAACAAAAATGGTTGGCACATCCAGCGCAGGCCCGTGATGCGTTGCTTCCATGACCACTTCATGTGTTGGAACATCAGTACATTGGATTTTCAGTTGTTCCCAGAGAAAACGAAGCACCTGTGGATTGGTCGGACATAGTTTTCCTGCATCGCCGCCCAATAACGAATGCCCAAAGTTGCCTGGTGCATGGACGCAGATGCTTTGAACGCCTTTTTCACTGCGGTGCGTGGTTGGAAACAGTAGAAGATCGGTTTTCCAGGAAATACCTGCGTTGTTGAGGGTTTCTGCAATTTTTTCATCGTAGTGCTCGCAGAAGATGCATTTAGTATCGGTCGTGAACATATATATAGTGTTCGTAGCAGTTTTTAGGAGCCAAACTGGCTGATTTTCATATATAATAGGTGTTTTCTGCCACGATGCCTGCGTAAGAAGGCCTGTTTGGATGTTCAGCCCAGCAAAGTCAGGCGTTGTAATGAGCACGGCGATGTTCATGGAGGGTGAGAAGTGCTGGGACAATAAAAGGTTTTTGATTCTATTAAATAAGTATTTTTCACCACATTTTAATATGTTTTTTTCGCTTAAAAAAGAAAAATATTTAAATAAGCTTATAAATAGATATAAAAATAAGTATCAATTGAAAAACACGACGAAAATGAAAAAACACAACCTTTAAATATAAGTAAAAATATAACATAAAAAAAGATAGAAAAAAGAAATCAAAAAATACTTATTTAATCTATTTCACCACACAGCGAGGCACGGCGATGACTGATATCCGCAGAAAGCTTTACCGGCGCGGCAGCAGCTATGAAACCACCATTCCTATGCCCCTTCTCTTTGCCCTTGACCTTACCAAAAAACAGAACGTCATTTTCACCTACGACAAGCACGCCAACCGATGGTATCTCGGCTTTGAAGAAGCAGAAACACAGCCACCGATACGAAACGGAAACGACGAACGTGATCGGCGGAGGCGCTAAATGATTCACGCAATCAAAAAATACATCAAGCAGGAACTCAAGAAGGGATACTCACTGCCTATTGTCAAGGAAGAGCTGAAACACAAGGGATTTTCTGATGATGAAATCGCCAGCGCACTCTATGAGACCACCACACCGCGTATTTCATTCCTCCATCTGCTAGTGCTCATCCTTGGCCTTGTCACACTTGATTCAATTTTGGGCACAGTGTTTCTTGCCGTGCCACTCGGCATGGTTTCGGTCATTGGTAGATATCTTATCCTATTTCTAATCCCGCTCCTGCTCGGCTTGCTTAATTATTGGATTATCGGCCAAGCAGTGGTTGATGACCTTGAAAAAAATCTGGCAGGCATTGTCACACCGCTGCCACTGGTTTTTCTCCTGCATAATTTCTTGAGCTTCAACAATCTCCTCGTGCCGCTCGGTGCAGGAATCGCAGCACTCTGGTACGCAGCAGCGCATCTTATTCCTTTTATTATTGAGAACATCGAAGAAAAAGACCACCCGTGGGTATGGCTCGTTCTCGCCGCAGCATGCATTGGCGTAACGCTGCTTGCAACACAGCTCATTAACGTATTTGCATTTGTCAGGTTCAACTAAATCAACTAAAAAAATCAAAAAAAGAAACACAAAAACAAACGATACCAAAAAAAACGAAAATAAAAAAACAAAAAAAAGGAGAAGATGGAACTCGTGATTCACGGCGGCGCACAGGAAGTTGGACGGAGTTGTGTAGAGCTGATTACAGAAAAATATACGCGCATACTATTCGACGCAGGGCTCAAGATGGCAGAACACGGCTCTGAATTCCCGGAAAGCGTCACCAATCTTTCAGAGATAGATGCGGTCCTGCTCAGCCACGCGCACCTCGACCACTGCGGTGCACTGCCCTACTTCGACCACAACGGGCTTGAATGCCCCATCTATGCAACCGGAGCAACAAAAGCACTCACAAAACTTATCCTTGAAGACGCATTCAAAGTCGGCCAGCTCACCCATCAAGAACTTGGCTATTTCCAGGACGATGTGCGTGCGGCAATTGCCTGCATGAGCAACATGAAGTCCCGCCAAAAAGGGATAGTAAATGAAGTGCGTTTTTCCCTGCACAGCATCAATCATATTCCTGGTGCAGCGGCCATTCTCGTCGAGGCAGAAGGCAAACGCATTCTCTACACTGGTGACATAAAAATGGACGAGACGCAGCTCCAGCCTGCAACAGATCTTGGCAGTGCGCAAGAAAATATTCATACGCTTATCTGTGAATCAACCTATGGGGACAGGGAACATCCAGACCGAAAAAAAACAGAGAAGGAATTTATTAACGAGATAAAAACAACGATTGCCCGCGGCGGTTCGGTATTGATTCCAGTATTTGCCATCGGCAGGGCACAGGAAATCCTGTTGGTCATCGGAAACGCGTACGACCAAGGCCTGATTCCGGCAAACGTGCCGTATTACCTTGATGGTATGGCTGCTGCTGCAACAAAAATAACAATCGAGTATCCTGAATCAATAAAACAATCCGCACGCCTTGCTCAATGCTTTCGCCGCGCGCAAAAAATAACGAATCCTCGAGAGCGAATTGCCGCAGTGAGAAAACAAGGCATTTTTATCACGACATCAGGCATGCTAACCGGCGGGCCGATTATTGAGTACCTCAAATGCCTCAACAATTCGCGCAACGCGCTTCTTCTTACTGGTTATCAGGGCGAGCACACGAACGGACGGCTTCTCGAAGAAGAAGGAATGGTGTTTATCGATGGCTGGAAAACACGAGTGCATTGCAGCTGGAAAAAATTCGACTTCAGCGCGCATGCCGGCTTGAGCGAATTGAAACGGCTCATCCGCACCATTCATCCGAAACAAGTTGCATTCGTCCACGGCGATCCTGCTGCCATCAAAAATATTGCAGTATGGGCCAGCGCCATGGACATCACCACTCATGCGCCAAATATGTGTGATAAAATCCATATACCGTTGGGGGGTTGACACGGTCAACCCCTTTTATGTTCCTCATTCAGTAACCCATTGGTTCAGCTTAGAAAAAAAGAAACAAAGAGCACGGGAAAAAGTAGGTGATGGACGGAAACAGCAGCCGGCGAACAAAAACCCGTTGGGCGGGTTTCAAAGGATGCTGTTTCCTTTTATATTCCTTACTATTCATCAAATAGCGAAGAGAAAAAAAAAAGAAAGCGAAAACGTAAAAAATGAGGTGAATCCATGAAACCAACAGACTATCCGATGGATTACATTGAGAATTTGACGTTTCGGATGCTGAAGAAGATGAGCGAAAAAGAAGAAGAGCAAGAAGATGAAAAAAACAATTAACCAATAGGCTAATAGAGACTGATGAATCACGACGGCAATGAACAGACGAAACGACAATGACGCATTTTTATGCACAGGAGTTTGGAACCGTTTTAGCTAATTTGCAGACGACAAAAAAGGGGATTACCAGCGATGAGGCGCAGAGACGGATTGCCCAATATGGGATGAATGAGATACAAGAAGGGGAACAGGTTTCGCCGCTAAAGATTTTTCTTTCGCAGTTCAGCAGCCTTATTATCTGGATTTTAATAACCGCAATGGCTATCTCTGCCATGCTCGGTGAGATAACTGATGCAGTGGTTATCGGCGTTATTCTTATCGCAAACGCAGTTATCGGATTTGTGCAGGAATACCGAGCTGAACGCGCCATTGCAGCATTAAAACAACTTGCTGCACCAAGGGCAATCGTGGTACGAGACGGCGTGGAAAAAGAAATTGATGCGCGATACTTGGTGCCGGGTGATGTTATTTTGCTCGTCAGTGGAGATAAGGTTCCTGCTGATGCTCGGCTCATAGAGGCAATTGATATAAAAACACAGGAAGCGTCATTAACCGGTGAGTCAAATCCCATAAACAAAAGTGCCGGTGCCCTGTGCAGTGAAACAACACTGGTTGCCGACTGCAAAAACGCGTTGTTTGCCGGCACGATGGTAGTGAATGGAAAAGCCAGAGCCGTGGTCTGTGCAACAGGCATGCGCACAGAAATCGGAAAAATTGCGCATCTTCTTCAAACAGTTACGCCCGAGCCAACGCCGCTGCAGAAAAAAATGAAAGAGCTTGGCAGATGGATTAGTATTATCACGCTGGGAATCTGTGCAGTTGTTTTTCTTGCAGGCATAGTACAAGGAAAGCCAGTTCTTGAGTTTTTCATTGTTGCGGTGTCACTGGCAGTTGCAGCAATTCCCGAAGGGCTTCCGGCAGTAGTAACTATTTCTCTTGCGATGGGTGTCCGCCGCATGGTTAAAAAAAATGCACTCGTCAGAAACCTCCCGTCGGTTGAGACGTTGGGAAGCACCACCGTCATCTGCACGGACAAAACAGGCACGCTCACACACAATGAGATGACGGTGAAGCGAATATACGTCGATGGAAAAGATATCGAGGTTGGTGGCGCCGGATACAAACCTGATGGAACAATATCGCAAAAAACACTGAATATGCACCTGCTCCTGAAAATGGGGGCGTTGAACAATGACGCAAAACTAAATGAGCAGGAATGGAAAATTATCGGCGACCCCACTGAGGGCGCATTGCTCGTCAGTGCCTTGAAGGCACAACTTGATTACAAGCTTCTGAATCTCCAATGTAAACGCATTGAGGAAATTCCGTTTACCTCGGAACGGAAAATGATGACCACGGTGCATGAAATTGACGGCAGATGGTATGTGTATGTGAAAGGAGCGCCGGATATGATTCTTGAAAAATGTGCCTACGTTCAAACCGAGAACAAAAAAATAAAAATGGATCGAGGAGAAAAGCATACGATTCTTGAAAAAAACAAACAGTATGCATCCAGCGCATTGCGCGTGCTCGGGTTTGCGTACAAAGAGATAAAAAAAGAGAGTAAAAATAATCAGCCGCGCAAAGAACTTGAAAAGGATCTCATCTTTGTCGGCTTGCAGGCCATGATCGACCCGCCGCGCGAAGAGGTGCGTGAGGCTATCCGCAAATGTATGACCGCTGGCATAAAAATAATTATGGTCACGGGCGACCACAAGGAAACTGCGGTTGCCATTGCCCGAGAGTTGGGGCTTGATGGCCGGGCGATTTCAGGCGCGGAGATTGACACCATTGATCTTGACAAAGAAGTAGAAAACATTCACGTCTATGCGCGGGTTGACCCGCGGCACAAGCTGAAAATTGTGGAGGCGCTGAAGAAAAAGGGCCACGTCGTTGCCATGACTGGCGACGGGGTGAATGATGCACCAGCGCTGAAAAAAGCAGATATCGGTATTGCAATGGGCATCACCGGCACTGATGTGTCAAAAGAGGCATCAGACATGATTCTTACCGACGATAATTTTGCGTCGATTGTCAATGCGGTAGAAGAAGGCCGCGGCACGTACGATAATATCCGCAAATATTTTGCGTATTTGATATCAGGAAATATTTCTGAAGTGCTGATTATTTTTGGAAGCATTATCCTCGGATTGCCGCTTCCTCTGACTGCCACTCAGTTGTTGTTCATCAATCTGGTAACCGACGGCATGCCGGCGGTTGCGCTCAGCGCTGATCCATTTGAGCCAAATGCTATGTACCGCCAGCCACGGAAAAAAAATGAGCCAATTCACAAAGGGCTGAATGTATTTATCGTACATTATTCAATTATTGTAGCCATCACCGCACTGGTGGTGTTTAGCTGGTTTTATTTCAAGCGCGGCGACCTTGCACAGGCAAAGACCGCAGCATTTTTGGTGATATGCATGAGTGAATTGTATCAGGCGTTTGCATGCCGCTCACTGAGGTATACTGCATGGAGCGTCGGACTGACAAAAAACAAGTATTTGCTTCTTGCCGTGTTCAGTTCTCTGGCACTGATTTTCGCAGCGCTCTTTATTCCGCCATTCGGTGCACTCTTGCAAATAGTGCCGCTT
Organism: Candidatus Woesearchaeota archaeon; assembly: GCA_030651375.1. Taxonomy (NCBI): domain Archaea; kingdom Nanobdellati; phylum Candidatus Woesearchaeota; species Candidatus Woesearchaeota archaeon. The sequence goes on from JAUSFM010000016.1 coordinate 8,273, forward strand.
GCAATCAGTGATATCATCATTATTTCGCTGGTGTCAAGCATTGGCGCACTGGTGATTGAAGTGTCCAAAATCATTAAAAACAGTGCCGGCCAAAGCGGTCAAACAAGTCAAATCAATCTGCACAACAAGTATCAGAACAATCTGCAGAATCAGGCGTGACCCTATGCAGCTCAGCCCGGAACAACAGCAGGCACTTGAACAGCAGAAAGCGCAATGCCCGTTCTGCAAAATAATTAAAGGCGAGATTCCAGCAAAAAAAGTATTTGAGGATGAGCTGTTTGTCATTGTTCTTGACATTAACCCAGCGGCGCGCGGCCATATGCTGCTTGTGCCAAAGGAACATTATCCCATTATGCCGGTGATTCCGCCGCCGGTGCTTGCAAAATTGTTTGAGTTGACGCAGGAAGCGAGCAGGCTGTGTTACACTGCGATGGTTACTCATGGCAGCACGGCATTCATTGCCAACGGCGCTGCGGCAGGCCAGCAGAGCGCGCATTTTCTGATGCACGTGATTCCACGCGAAAAAAATGACGGGCTGGGCACGTTTGATGTCCCAAAAAAAAGCATGGCAGAAGACCCCAAGTTCACTGAAGCGCTGCGGCACAACATCAGTGCCCTGATGCGTCAGCAGTTTGGCAGCGCCCGTGACATTCCGCCTCCCCAGCCGCCAAAAAAAGAGTATATCAAGGGAATTATTGAGATGAATAAGCCGTTGCTAGAGTTGGTGCTGGGCCAGCCGGCGCAGTTCAAGAAGCTGGTTGAACAGAACCAGCAGCTTAAGGAGTTGTTCCGCGACAAAAATGTTGATGAGATAATGAAGGAGATACAGCACGAACATGCAACAAAGCGTGAGCACGACGATATGAAAAAGAAAAGTGACGCACTGGGGCAAGAAGAGAAAAAAAATCACCAGACAGAAAAGGCGCTTGACGCTGAATTTGAAGAAGTCAAAAAAGCGCTGGGCAGTGAAAAGAACGAAGAGAAAAAAGAGGATAGAAGCGAAAAAACAAAAAAGAAAGAAGAAAAAGCAGATCTTGACACGATTGCCAAACTCTTTGCGTGAAAACAATGGCATGCACGTACTGCGAACCGGAAAAAGAAAAAAAAGGAATGTGTTATGAAGATACAAATATGATCGTTTTTATCGAGCAGCAGCCTGCAGCGCAGGGGCATCTGGTTATAGTGCCAAAAAAACATACCGCAACAATACGCGACTGCATACCAGATGTTGCCCAGAAATTACTGCGCGCAGCATCCGCATGCTCAACCGCAGTTTTTGAGCTGGTTGGCGCGCATGGAACAAATATTCTCTGCACCGAAGGGCTTGATGACCATTTCGCCGTGCACGTCATTCCGCGCAAAAGTGAGGATGGGCTTGATTTCCGCTGGCAGCCAAAACAGCTGGCACCGGAAGAGATGGACAATGTTATGGAACGGCTGAAAGAAAAAGCGTTTTACATCGGCAAAAAAAACCAGCAAGCGATGGTGCCTGATGCGGAAGAAATGAAAAAAGAAACCGAAGAATTCTTTGACGAGGAAGAAGATTACATGATTAAGCATATTCAGAGAATACCGTGAAGAAGCAACGAGTTAACGAAAGGGAGATTACCGAAATGGCATCTTCAATCCTTTCATTTTCTTCATCATTTTTTCCATGTTGCCTTCGCTGCCCTTGAGCATCTTCATCATCTTCTTGCCGTTCTTGTATTGTTTCAGCATATCCCGAACATCGCCGACTGACCGTCCGGAGCCTTTGGCAATGCGCTCAAGCCGGTTGCCGCTGATGGTTTCCGGATCCTCAAGCTCTTCCTTGGTGCAGGAATCCATGACAAATTTCCAAGTATCAAGTTTGCCTTCCTGCATGTCCATCATTTCTTTGGGCAGCTTCACCTGGCCGAAGCCAGGAATCATCTCGATAATTTTTGAGAGCGGACCCATTTTTCTGACTGCTTTCAGCTGCTCATAAAGATCAACGAGATTAAATTCGCCTTTAAGAAACTTTTTGCCGAGGTCTTGTGCCTGCTCTTCGCTGATTGATTCTTTTGCTTTTTCAAGCAGCGCCTCAATGTCGCCCATGCCGAGCATTTTCCCCACAAAATTTTTCGGCCTGAATTTTTCAAGGTCATCAATTTTTTCGCCGACACCGATGAAGCCGACCTTTGCGCCGGTGACTGCACACGCTGCAAGGGCTCCTCCGCCTCTCGCGCTGCCTTCCATTTTCGTGATGATAACGCTATCAACGGCGGATGTTTCATGGAATGTTTTTGCCTGTTTTTCCGCCGCCTGCCCGATGTCAGCGCTGATGACGAGCCATGAATGCTGGGGTTTGACAGCATCGGCAAGTTGTTTCAGCTCGCCAATTAATTCGTCGGACAGCGCATCCCTGCCGGCAGTATCAATGATGACAAGCTCATAGTTTTTCAGCTCATCTTTGAATTGGTTGTAGATTTTGACGGGATTTTTTTCTTTGGGGTTGCCAAAGACCGGAATTTCAATCTGGGCGCCGAGCTGCTGCAGTTGCGCATAGGCAGCAGGCCGCCAAGTGTCAGTCGAAACAAGAGCAACGGTATGGCCACGCTTTTTGTAGAATTTTCCCAGCTTTGCGGCAGTGGTTGTTTTGCCGTTGCCAAACAAGCCAACAAGCATGATGGTGGTTGGCTTGATGTTTTCATCAAGGGAAACTTTGATTTCTTCTTCGCCCAAGAACGCGACAAGTTCGTCATACACAATCTTGATGAGCCATTCTTTTTTTGATAGTGCGCCCGGCGGCTCTTCCTTCAATGCCCGATCCTTTATTTTTTTGGTGAGCTCAAACACCAGCTTGACGTTGATGTCGGACGTGAGAAGCGCTTTTTGGATGTCTTTGACTAACTCGTTAATCAGCTTGTCATCAACAAACAGCGCACTGCTGATTTTGTTGAGCGTATTCTTCAGGCTTTCGCCCAGCTTCTCGAGGACCATGACAAACAGGTTTTATCTGGGGTTTATAAAATATTCGGCGGATTTCACAACAAACTTTAAAAACTCCTGTACCGTAAATCTTTATTAATGGATACACCGGGAAAAAAGAGTGATAGCGTAGCTACTCCTATGCCTGTTTCTATGCTGCAATCTCTGGGGCTTCCTATCATCAAGCTCGAAAATGTTTCAAAAAGATTCTCCACGCATACCGTGCTGAACAACATCACGCTTTCAGTGTACAAAGGTGAAATTTTTGGCATCATCGGCGTGTCCGGCGCAGGAAAAACCACCCTGCTTGAACTGCTCATCGGTTTCCTGAAGCCGGACGATGGCACCATCAGACTGCACATGGGCGGCTTGCTCGGCGATGCCAACGAATCGGAAAACTATGCGTCACTGCAGGAACATCCGAATGTGGCAAAGAGTTTGTTCGGCTTTGCAACGCAGAAGCCCTCATTTTACGACGACCTCACGGTACGGGAAAATTTGGATTACTTCGGCGAAATGTACGGCATTCGCGACGCCGTACTGCAGAGAAACATCCAGACAGTACTCGACCTTGTTGGCCTCACCCAGCAGGAGCACGCGTTTTCCGGCGAGCTTTCCGGCGGCATGCAGAAGCGCTTGGACATTGCCTGCGCGCTGGTGCACAACCCGAAAATTTTGATTCTCGACGAGCCAACCGCTGACCTTGATATCATCCTCCGCAAACACTTTTGGGAGCTGGTCAGGAGAATCAACCGCAACGGCACGACAATTATTCTCGCCTCTCATTTTCTTGATGAAATCGAAAACTTGTGCAGCCGCATTGCCGTGCTCCACAACCAGCAGATTGTGAGGGAGGGGAGTGTTGATGAGCTCAAGAAATTGTATGCAAAAAATCAGGAGCTTCATCTCGTCGTCAAGAGCCGCGATTACCGCACTCTTATCGCCTACCTACAACAACAGAGCCGCTTCAGCGTCACCCGGATGACGCGCGAAGGCCAGCAGCTGGTCATCCATTCACCGCAGGCCGAAGAGCTGCTGCACCATGTGATCCATGTCGTTGAAAAAAATAATGACCAAGTGATGGATATTTTCCTCAACAAGCCAAACCTCAACGAAGTGTTTGAGCTGATAACCAAAAACGCGTTTAACGAACAATAACAAAGACGACAAAATAACAACGTGGCCAGGAATTGGTAATGAACCATGAACCTTCAAAAACTGCACAAGATTATTGAGAAAAATATGAAGCTTCTCCTGCGCAGCAAGAGCTCTGCAGTGATTATTATTTTCGGCCCGATTGTGCTCATCACCCTACTCGGGCTTGCGTTTGGCAACACCCAGCAGTACACGCTCAACGTCGGTGTGTATTCGTCGGATTATAATGCGTTTTCTGAATCACTCCTTGCAAAGCTCAATCAGAGAGGGTATGGAGTGATACGGGAACCCGCTGAAACCATTTGTATCGAGCATGTCAAAACAAAGGACTCAAACGTGTGCATGGTGTTTCCAAAAGACCTTGAAGTGAAGCAGGATGTGATTCAAGATATTACGTTCCATGTTGATTTTTCAAATATTAATTTGGTGTATAGCATCATTTCAGCGATTTCTTCAGGTGTTGATGATAAGGCAAAAGAGGTGAGCATTTCACTGACGCAGGACCTGCTCAACCGGCTGCAGCGCACCGAGGCAATTGTTGACGAGCGCGTGCCCACCCTCGTTGGGCTCACCCAGAAAAGCGACACGATCAAGCAAGAAACCGAGCGCATGTTTCTGACGATGAATAATTTGAACCTCACACTGGAAAGTAACGCAAGCCTTGTCCAGGTTGAAACTGAAATTGCATTCCTCCGCAACCTTGCGTATGAGTCAATCCGGGAAACAAATGATCTTGTGGATGTGCTGGATGCAGAAGTGAAGACGCTGCATGGCAACAAAACCGGTGCGGAGCACTACCTCGATACTGCCGACGAGCAGTTTGCACAATTTCGCAGTGATTTGTCGGATTCAGATGCAAAAATGCAGCAGCATATCGGCGGCCTGCGCACGTATGTTGCTGATGTTAACAACAAACTCGGTGCAGTGCAGAACACTCGCGGTTCAGTCCTCACCTCCTTAACAAACATCAAGACTGATTTACAGAGCAGCGTTGGCATGCTCAATGATCTCCAAACATCGCTGAATGAGATGAAACGGCTGACCACGACGGTTGAGATTACCAATGCCGAAAAAATTGTTAACCCGCTCACCACGCACATCGTGCCGATAACTGAAGAAGAAACCCATTTTAATTATCTCTTCCCAACACTCCTTGTGTTGGTGATTATGATTACCAGCATCCTGTTGGCGTCGACGATAATTATGGTTGAGAAAAAATCAAAATCATTCTTCCGTAACTACATCACGCCGACCAGTGAGACCTTGTTTTTGTTCGGCACGTACCTGACGACACTTATTATTATGGTTATGCAAGTCAGCATTTTCCTGCTTATTTCGTCGCTGTTTTTTGACACTGCGATCGTGCCATCGCTCTTCAAAACCCCCATTTTATTGTTTTTTATTGTGAGCTTTTTTATTCTGGTCGGCACCCTTATTGGCATTTTCTTCAAGTCAGAAGAGCTCACCACGCTCGCGTCAATCACGGTTGCCAGTGTCATGCTCTTTTTTTCAAGCACTATTCTGCCGCTGGAAAGCATGCCACCTTTTTTCAAAACCTTGGCCTCGCTCAATCCGTTTGTGTTGAGCGAGAGCCTGCTCAAAGAAGCCATCTTGTTCAACCTCGACCTTGCCACGCTGATGGACAAAATGTACCTGCTGATTTTGTACAGTATTATCATTGCGGTGTTTTGCGTCAAGCTTCAGCAGTGGCTCCGTGATGACATGTTTTACAACCTGCACAAATCGCGCCGGTTTGTTGAGCTGCGCGGCATGCGAGTGTTCAGCAGATTTTCAAAAGCAGGCGCGAATGCCCGACTGCGCATCAAACGGGCCATGCATCCGCAAGTTGGGCTAAAACAAAACCCGCTCCGGGCAATGTTTGGTTTCCTGACACTCGGCCTATTCCAAAAATCTCCTGCATCGCCCCAGTTGGCAAACAAGGACAGCCAAGTTGAACAGGATCTTATGCATGACCTTGATCCGTTCAGTAGCCCAGCGGAAAATAGTGTGCAGGATAAACGCATTGAGGGAGCTGAAAAAGTGCCAGAAAAAAGAGCACTCCTCCCATCGCTGTCAGCCCCCCCTCCTCCGCCCCCGGAGCTCTCGGTAAAAAAAGGTTCGGCAGAAACAAGCAAACTGCGGGAAAAGCTGAAGAAGTTGTGAATTGGAGGATACTTTATAAATTCAAGCGTGTTTTTCAGATAGATTTAAATAGAGGGAAAAAACACAACGGGCTATACAGAGGGGGAGAACGACCATGGTACAGCGAAAAGGCTCACGAAGGCGTAAAACAAGGCATAAGCTTCTCAAACCGCTCCGCAGCAAAGGAAAAATGAGCGTTGTCAAGTTCCTCCAGCAGTTCAAAGAAGGAGACAAGGTCGTTCTCAAGGCCGAGCCGGGCTACCAGAAAGGTGCCTATCATTTCAAGTTCCACGGACGATTCGGTATAGTAACGGGCCAACAAGGCAAATGTTACACCGTTGCGATGAGCGATCAGGGAAAGCAGAAGAATTTGATTGTGCACCCGGTTCATCTGAAGCGGCTCTAAAAAATAGAGAATAAGAATAATAAAAGATAAAAGTAGGATACCTCATGACCACACTCAAAATCATCAGCGAAACACCAATCATGCTCGCGCAGCTCAAGGAAGATTTGGCGCGCATCAAGCAGCGTGACGGAGAATTAAATTTTCGTGCCAGCAAAACTGAAGAGTACCTAAACCAGTTTGTCGGCTTGAGCGGCGAAAAGGCAGAGGAAATTGCAAAAAAGATTGAGTCGTTGGACATACCACGCCTCAAGCCCGAGCATATTGCCAAGATAGTTGACTTGATGCCAAACTCGCTTGATGAAATGAAAACAATTCTGAGCTCATATACGATCACGGTCAGCGCTGAAAACGTGGCGGCGATTGTAGAAGCAGTCAAGCCGTATCTTGCTGAAAACAAGGCAACCATTGACGCGTATGTGCCGCCTGCTGCGCCAGTTCCTGAAGTGGCAGAAAAAATAGAAGAAGCAACAGTCGCAGTATCTGCTGAACCGCCGGCTGCTGAATAAGTTCCGAGAGGTGAGTTATGGAACCTGAACACCGCGCCAAAGAGGAGTATGCCATTGTTCTTGATTTTCTCCAGCATGGATACCCATTTGACAAGCGGCCGAGCCATAAGAAAACACCAATCGCACAAGCCATTGGCAAAGACCATTTTACCCTTCTTGAATTAGTGCCAAAACCAGGCATTTTCCTGCAGCCGTATGAAGAAGTCTATATCGGCATCGACAAGCGCGACAAGGTGCACCATATCAATGGAAAGCTTGAGATAACCCGGCTGACCGGAACAGCAAGCCAGGAACTCCACCATGTGGTTGAAAAGATGGTGATGGACCACGAACAGCAGTTTATCAAATTTTTTAACACCGCAGCGCCTTTAACCACGCGCATGCACCAGCTGGAGCTTCTTCCCGGACTCGGCAAGAAACACATGTGGGAAATCATTGAAGCGCGGGACGAAAAGCTGTTCGACAACTTCGACGACTTGAAAAAACGAGTTAAGCTCATGCCGGAGCCAAAGAAAATTCTCGTACTCCGTATAATTTCTGAACTGGAAGGGCGAGAGAAGCATAATTTGTTTGTGGGAAGAATGTAAACTGCAACCAGTATTTTTTTATTTTCAAATAAACAATTTCAACAAGACTTCTGCAAAGTTCATGAACAAAAAAATGTTCCAGGCAAGATGGGTAACTAGATAAATAATTCTTTTATGCATCTGGCCAGTCTGAAAGAACAAAACGAGCAGGAAAAAAAGAGCGTTGATGATAACGACGTGCGCAATGCCAAGCCAGACAATGCCCAGTGATTTGACGAGCGAAAGAGCCCACAACAGTGCAGGGGACAGAACAATATTCAAGGCGTTGTTGATTGACATATTGGTGGTGATAAAATTATGCACCAGCAGAGTCAGGAACATGAAAAAAACGCCTGCCTTGGTGCCGAAGGCATAGAAGCACAAAAACGACGTAAGGGTAATAAGCTCAATTGCAACCACGCGGTTCTGGAAATACATCCATACCAGCGCGATGAACGCGTTCAGCGCAAGAAACACCGCCATAACCATTATTTTTTTGAAAAACAGCAGCACGCCAATGCCGAGCAGCACAAGAATAATCCATTTGATATACTGCTTGAAAAAGTCTTTGATGAAAGTGCCGATTTTTTTCATGGAACAAAGAAAGAGGCCGAAGTATTTATGTATTGTGGAAAAACTTTATTAAACACACTATGTTCCACCTAGTATGCCCATCCCCACCCTCACCGTCCTCGCCATCCTTGTCATTGCTCTCATCTTCCTCGCCATCGGCTATTTCTTGGGCCAGAAAATCGGTGCCCATGTTGCCAACAAAAAGTGGGAAAACAAGCTCGGTGACATCCGGAATGATGCTATCAAGCGCTCCCGTGCCGTGTTGTCCGGCCAGTTCACCGAACAGCTCGCCCCCTATCTGCCAAACTTTGTACACTCCCCGTCAGAGGTGCGATTCATCGGCAAGCCAGTTGATTTTATTGTCTTCAAAGGAATGGATGAACAGAACATCAGCGAAGTGGTGTTTGTCGAGGTAAAAACCGGCACGTCAAAACTGAATAACCAGCAGAAAAACTTGAAAGAAACCATCCAGAAAAAACGCGTGCGATGGGAAGAATATAACCCAACGAACAAATAATTAATTCTTTCCAGTCGTCAAATATTTATACGCTTCCAGCGCAGCGGTTGCGCCCATGCCGGCTGAAATAACGGTCTGTTTGTAGGGCGTGATGGTCATATCGCCAGCCGCAAACAGTCCTGGTGTTTTTGTTTTGCAGTGAAGGTCAACAACAATTTCGCCGGCAGGGTTCGTTTCAACCAGCCCGGCAACTAAGGAGCTGTCGGTTTCGTAACCGATCTCAATAAACACGCCTTGCACTGAAAGCTCTTTTCGTTTTTTTGTGGTGGCGTCCTCAACAACAAGGGCGTTGACAAATTTTTCTCCCTTGATTTCAACCGGAGCGTGGTTGAGGAGTTCAGTTATTTTCTTTTCCTTGCGCATTTTTTGCACGGTGACTGGATCCGCACGATATTCGCCACGACGGTGGACAATGAATACTTTTTTCGCAATGGTTGCCATTTCAAGCGCCGCCTCAACCGCAGCATTGCCGCCGCCGATAATGACAACATCCTTGTTCGGAAACAGCGGGCCATCGCAGGTCGTGCAGGTTGTTGCGCCGCGGCCCATCCATTCCTTTTCACCGTGGATGTTGAGCTTGCGCTGTTTTCTGCCGAACGTGAGAATGACGGATTTGGTGGTTAGTTTGGTGCCATCTTCAAGAAGAACTGAGAAGCCATTTTTTTCTCTCGTAACCCGAGTCGCTTTTTCCGAAAGCACTTCGGCGCCCCAGGTCTTTGCCTGTTTTTCGAAAATGTTCATCAGCGCAGTGCCTGTGCCTTTTTCATAGCCAGGATAATTCTGGATATCATTGGTCAGCGTTGTTTCGCCGCCCGGCCGTGGGCCAACCAGAAGAACTGTTTTGAGCATTTTTCTGCCAGTGTACATCGCTGCAGTCATGCCTGCAGCGCCACCGCCGACGATAACCACGTCGTATACTGCTCCTTTTTTTGGTGCCATGCCACCTGTGCAGGTGGCAGGCTTTATTAAGTTTATTTTTTTAATTACTCCAAACAAGTTGAGCAAACCTTTATAAACGAGGGGCTTTTTTGAACGTACTATGGGAACAAAGGCAAAAAAAGCAGACGAGACCACCGCATCAAACTCACCAAACTCTGATGCAGTGCTGAACAGCCCGCCTGCCATGAACATCGGCCTTGTTGGCCACGTTGACCACGGCAAAACCACGCTCACCGAACGGCTTTCGGGAAAGTGGACTGACACGCATTCTGAAGAATTAAAACGCGGAATCACCATACGCCTCGGATATGCTGATGTCATTATTCGAAAATGCCCAACGTGCCCTGAACCAAGAGGGTACACCACTAAGGAAACCTGCCCTGCATGCAATGGTCCCACAGTTCCGGTGCGCAAGATAAGTATCGTTGATGCACCGGGCCACGAGAGCCTCATGGCAACCATGCTCGCCGGCGCAACCATTATGGACGGTGTACTCTTGCTTGTTGCGGCAAATGAAACCTGCCCCCAACCGCAAACCCGCGAGCACCTTATGGCGCTGACCATTATGGGCATAAAAAATGTTATTGTCGTCCAGAATAAAATTGACCTGATTAAACACGACGCTGCGGTCAAAAATTACCAGGAGATTAAGGCATTTCTGAAAGGAACGCCGTTTGAAAACGCTCCGATTCTTCCGGTTTCGGCAAAACATAACGTCAATATCGATGTGCTTCTGCACCACATTATCACGGTGCTTACGGTACCGAAACGTGATGAAACAAAAGAGCCGCTTCTCTATGTCGCACGTTCCTTTGATATCAACAAGCCGGGCAGCGACCCTGAAAAAGTAGTGGGCGGTGTGCTCGGCGGCGCGCTTGCACAGGGAAAACTAAAAAAAGGCGAAATGGTAGAAATTCGCCCGGGCAGAAAAATCGAAAAAGAAAATAAAGTTATCTATGAGCCCTTGACGACCAGTATTTCTGAATTGAAAACGGGCGGCACAAGCGTTGAGGACATAAAGCCCGGCGGCTCGGTCGGTGTCATGACAACGCTTGACCCGAGTATTGTCAAATCAGACGCACTTGCGGGCAATGTGGTTGGACGGCCGGGAAACATGCCGCCGGTCTGGTACGACGTGACACTTGATGTCAAATTACTCAAGCGAGTGGTCGGTGCAAAAATCGCAGAAGAAGTTGACCCGCTCCGCATGGGTGAACCGCTCATGCTGAATGTCAATGCCGCAGCAACCGTCGGCGTGATTACAGAGCTTAGCAAAAACAAATGTGTCTGCAAATTAAAAATTCCCGTGTGTGCTGACGTTGGGCAACGCATTACAATCTCACGCAGAATGGCAAACCGATTCCGACTCATCGGCTTCGGTGTGATTAAAGGATAGAATTAATCAAATCGCGTGTTCCAGCGGTACCAGCTCGATGAGATGCACGCAACAACCGAAGAAACAATCGTGCCGGGCACCACAAAATTTCTGATAAGATCAAGCATTGCAGTGATAGTTACCCCCTTGTCAACTGTCATCAGCGCACCGAGAAAGCCACCAATCATGCCGCCCAAGAAACCAAGCCATGCGCCGGCAACAATGCTTGTTTTCGTCGGGCCGATGAAACTCAGCGCCGCTTCTTTGCATTTTTTTACCGACAACAAGCCGGCCCATGCGGCAATAAATACCAGCACAGCCCATTGGACGTAGGATGTGAAAAACAACTGGAGAAACGCAAGCCGCTCATACACCATGACCGGCACACTCAACGCGTTGTAAAAGATGATAAGAAGTAAGGGAACGCGGATGATGTCGAGATAGATGCGCAAGCGAAGGTCCATAGTTCCTCTTTTTTAATTCTTAGGGGTGTTATTGTTTTTAAATGTTGCCACAAATTATTTAAAGAAAAAGAGTGTTCTAAAGGGTATGACAACCGACATCAGCCATCCCGTACGGAATGCGTTTCAGGAACTGGGGCACCGAGCACGCGTTGCGGCGACCAGCGCCTATGTTGCGCTTCCTTTTCTGATGGCGAGTGTGCCGAGTGTTGCGTATGGGCATGAGACAGGAGAGGCGCATTCGCATATAGGTGATCATTGGGTAGCGGTTAGTATTGCCGCAGGTCTTGCCGGTACAGTTATCTATAAGGGGACTAATTACGCTACGAGAGCTCGTTCACCGACTGCCCGATTTGTTGCTCATGCAGCCACTGTAGCCACTCTTAGTGCTATGGCCATTGCTGCAAATTATTTGTAAATTAATGAGAGAATTTTTTCTTTCACAACCCAATATTTCCCATAACCTTCTCCTTGTCAAACAATTGCTTTAAATAGAAAAAGAGTTTGTGTTCTGGTATGCCCTACACTCTTGTTTTTGATGAGGTGATGAAAAAACAGCTCGTCAAAGCGGCAAAGAACCAGCAGCTGAAAGAAATGTTGACGGCTATGTTTGACGAAATTGAGCAAAAGGGTCCTGACGCTGGTGTGCTCGTTGATTCTCATTTGTTTATCTATGAAATGAAGAGCAAACATCCGCCCGTTCGGCTCTATTTCAAACATCACCTTGCGACAAACGAAATGTATGTTTTTGAGTTTGAAATGAAAACAAGCCCTAAAAAACAAAAAAAGACGATTAACAAACTACGGTTTAAGGCAGGAAATCTTTAGAATCCGACATCTTTTCGGGTGAACTTTTTTCCGTCAGCAAGATTTCGCTCAAATTCACATAACCGCTGGTATAATGAGGTCTGGCGAAGTGTTTCAAGCTCGGTCTGCATCTGCTTATATTCCTGTTTTGGAATAGTTACTGTTTCCATATTATATAAGAATGTTCATCTTCTTTATATACTTTTCGCCACCAAAAAGTATATAAAAGCATGTTAGTTTCTCATAAAAATGGACATCGGCCAAAGAACAATAGAAATTGCACGCGACGTTGGACACCGTGTACAACAGGCAGCAACAAGCGCCTATGTTACACTTCCGATTCTGATGGCGAGTGCACCGAGTGTTGCGTATGGGCATGAGACGGGACAGGCGCATCAACATCCGGTTTCACCGTATGAACTTGTATTCTTAATCGGAGGCATTAGTTTAGGAACAGATCTTATCAAACTTGGTTGCACATCTGATTATAATAGAAAATCTGCTGGAGCGTGCATTAGTACAGGAGTTGCTTTGCTTGTTGGAACACTAGCATATGCTTCATCGCATTAAGAAATAAGTCACAGCCCAATACTTCCCATAACCTTCTCTTTATCAAACACTTCCAAATCATCGTACTTCTGGCCAGTGCCAAAATAAGAAATTGGTTTCTTGGTGATGTACGAAACAGAGAGCGCTGCACCACCTTTTTCATCAACATCTGCCTTTGTCAGAATGATACAATCAAATGAAATCGCCTCATTAAACGTCCGTGCCTGTTCAACGCAGTCGTTGCCCGTGATGCTTTCGCCGACAAAAATCTTGAGGTCAGGTTTCGCAACCCGCACAATTTTTTTCATTTCGTCAATCAGGTTGGTGTTGCTGTGCATCCGGCCGGCGGTGTCAATCAGCACAACGTCAATGCTTTTTGCGTGGGCGTATTTTACCGCGTCGAATGCGACGGCAGCAGGATCCGCACCATAATCGTGCTTGATAACTTTGACGCCCAGCTTTTCGCCGTGCTCCTCAAGCTGCTGAATGGCAGCGGCACGGAACGTATCCGCAGCCGCAATGACAATTGTCAGATTATGTTTCTTCAACAAGTGCGCCAGTTTTGCAATCGTGGTTGTTTTTCCGCTGCCGTTGATGCCGACGAACGAAATGATGAATGGCTTTTCTTTTTTCTGCTTGATGCGAGCGAACAAATCAATAGAAGGGAGGTCAAAAAGGTCTGATACAGAGTGTTTGAGTGTTTTCTGGATATGCTCTTCAAGTTTGCCACGCGGGATGCGTTGTGCCACGAGACTTTTTTTCAGGTCATCGCGGATTTTGTCGATGACTTCGACCGCGACGTTGTTTTCCAAGAGCGCAATTTCAAGATCGCTAAAGACGTCTTCAAATTTGTCGTCTGACAGCGTGGTGGTCGTGATGGATTCTTTGAAGCGGGTGAAAAAGCCTTTTTCTTTGGATACTTCTTCGGTTTCTTCAGATTCTTTTGGTTCTTCTTCACGCTCTTCTGATTCAGCTTCTTCCTCTTCTTCAGATTCTTCTTGTTCTCCTTCTTCAGCTTTTGTTGGTTCTTCTTTTTCTTCTTTAAAGATGCTTTCTTTCAGCCGTGAGAAAAATCCTTTCTTTTCTTCTTTTGGAGTTTCTTTTGTTTCTTCAGCAACTTCTTTTTCTTTTGGCAGTTCTGTGATTTCTTCAAGTAGTGCTTGTTTTTGTTCTTCTTGTACTGGTTTTTCTTTTTGAGGTTTTTTCTCTTTTTTAATTTTTATCAGCGTTTCTTTTTTCTGCCCCTTTATGTTTTCTTTTGCCTTTTCCTTTGTTGCCGGCTTTTTTTCTGTTTTCTTTTCTTTTTTTTCTATAGTTTTCTCTGATTTTTCATCTACGTCTTGTGTAAACTTTTTCAGCGCGTCCTTCAGTTTATCTTTTAGAAATCCGAACATTATTCTTCACTCTGTGCCAGGGCCCGAAGCTCTTTCTGCATGCCAGTGAGATGGTGGCGAATCAGCTGCACTTGTTCAGCGAGCTGCATTTTTGCCGTGCCGATTTCATTGATTTGGTCTTGAATCAATTTGATGGTGTCAGGAATGGTCTTCGCCACAGCGATGTTTGCACCAACATTGACGAGCAGTTTTTCCGGTTCTTTGACACTAGCACGCATGAACACACCGCCGGAGACTGGAACAAACACATCGGTTCCTGATTTTACGGTGGTGAGCTCTTCAAGCCCGTCTTTCACGCCGGACAATTCAGTTAATTGGCCATCAAATGTCTCAATTTGTTTTTCAAATTGCTGCATCTGCTGAAGGAGCATTTTGAGGTGCATGAATTTTTTTTGGGTTTCTTCTTTGGTTTCCAGTTTTGGTTGGGATTGTGGTTCTTTGCTCATTGGTTCACCTTGAGGTACCCGAGCGCTTCGTCGGCATTCGTGATTTCAGGTCCACCGCTGGCGTCGCTGGCGACAAACCCTTTGCTGTTGGCGATGATGCCTGAGCGCACGTACGGGCTTGCCATGCTCATGGTGCCGGTCTGGCAGGAGATGCCGAGCAGTGTTTCAACTTCTTTAATTTCTTCTTCAGTTGCATCACGGTGGATAAGGCATCCTTGATTGGTAGCAACTGCGCATGAGCCGACGACCGTGAGGCCTGCAATGGTTCCAGGGTGGAGTGGGACATTGAGCGCCTGCCGAATTTCTTTTTTGGTGTCAGCGCCAAAATCAGTGCTGGCGAGGCAGCCGGTGTCGTTACAGAGCACCAAGTTGCCCAATGCAGTAAGCTTTGAGTTTATAACCTTTACGTTGATACCCAACGATTTCAGGTAGTCGACTTCTTCAGGAAATGCGATTTTTGGAACGAGCAGGCAATTGTTGTTGCCGGCGCAAAAAACCCCGACAAGGGACGTGCCGCATATTCTGATGGTGTACGCAGGCACCTGCAACGCTGCGCTGATTTTTCGCACGAGGTGTGGAGGAACATCAGCACCGAGAAGACAATAGGTGTCAGTTGCAAAGCCATACAGGCCAATGTTCGGGTTGCCCTCCACTGAGGCGACAACAATGTGTTTAGTGAGCATGGCTAAAAAGAACAAGGGAGGGTTTAAATAGGTTGCGGATTACAAGGGTAACGAAGCTACGAAGCTTCAGCAGAATCAGGATCAGGAGCTGCGTCAATAACCGCTTTTTCAATTTCCTTGTCAATATTTTCTTTGATAACTTTGATGCTTATTTCGCCGAAATGTTCCGGCTGGTCAAGGTCAAGCTTGCGCTGTGTTGAGAGATGGAGCAAGGGAATGAATGTGTAAATCTTAGCGATTTTTGAGGTGTCCGGAAGAATGCTGGTAAAAGTGACTTTTTTTTCAGCGTCAAGGCGGAAGAGCACGAGCAGTTTCATGTAAATCTGTGTCATGAGCTCGTTGAGGTCCATCTTTTTTTCCGGGATTTCGAGCTTGAGCTGGCGTGGGATTCGCAGCATGCGCCGCTCTTCGACGTCAAGCGCCCGCTTCAGCGCATCAAGCAGATCATAGATGGAAACCTTGCGTTTTCTTGGCTGGGGAGTTCTTGGAATCAGGCGCAGCTGGTGATACTTGGCGCGATCAAACATGAACGGCATGCCCGGATCTTCAGTGAGCAGTTCATCCTCGCTGCCGTCGATAAGGTTGTCAAACTGGGCAACATCTTCAGTAAGAAACCGCTGTGACTTAATCCGGAGAAGAATGGCTGCGGCGAGCACGACTTTTCCAGAGATGCGCAAGTCCGCTTTTTTCATCTCTTTGACCATCTCGATGTACTTGTTGGCAAGCACAGAAATGTCAATGTCCCAAGGATCAATGTTTTCTTGTTTAACTAATTCGAGAAGAAGACTTTGCCACGTAATTTCGTCTTGATGAAAAAGGATGTTAAAAATTTGCTGTTCCATGGGCTTTTTGACGCTTTTTTCCTCCTTTGACACTAAAAGTTGAAGCAGCTGAGGTTTATAAACCTGTCGGTTTTTTGAGGGGTGTTTTGAGGAGTGAGATGGATGACAATCCTTTTATATTCTCACGGAAAAGAAAAGGCCCATGAACCGCTGCCATTGGGTCGATGTCAACAATCCGCTGTATGTGGAATACCACGACGAAGAATGGGGCGTGCCGGTGTATGATGATGGAAAGCTGTTTGAGATGCTCATTCTCGAAGGCGCGCAGGCAGGCCTGTCATGGAGCACGGTGTTGAAGAAGCGTGAAAACTATCGCAAGGCTTTTGACTGCTTTGATGCCAGAAAAGTGGCGGCGTACGGCGATGCAAAAATAACATCACTGCTCACCAACGAGGGAATTATCAGGAATAAACTAAAAATAACCTCCGCGGTGCGCAATGCAAAAATATTTTTGGATATTGCAAAAGAATTCGGTTCGTTTAGCCAGTACATCTGGTCGTTTGTTGATTCAAAACAAATAACGAATGCAGTTAAAACATTCAAAGAACTGCCGGCAAAAACCGAGCTTTCCGATAGGATTTCAACTGATCTCAAAAAACGCGGGATGAACTTTGTCGGCTCGACCATTATCTACGCCTTTTTGCAGGCGGTGGGCGTGGTGAATGACCATGAAGTTGGGTGCTTTAGGTATAGAGAAATTAGTAATCAGAGAAAATGAAGCTTACCTACTTGGGTCATATGCGTCAAATCGTGCGCATGCTAGTGCGTATTTTCCTAAGGTCATGCCAATATCTGCCTTGTCGCGTATATATTGAAGTACCTCATTTGGTACGTGTGGGTCTCCGCTACCCCGCGAAGATATAATAATTCTGGCATCGAATCCTATGGCTGCGTGTTGAGGCTCAAGACGTTGTGGTTCGATTCGAACATTGATGCAGACATATCCATCAGGAACAACACGATTCACAATGCCCATCAATTCTGGAACGACAGTACGCGCGAGTTCTCGTTGGAGACGATCATATTCATCATTCACTCGCCAGGCGCCACGCTTATAATCAGCTATGCGCTCAACAAGCGATGCCTCGGTTGCGACTGTTGGTTCTGCCATACCTTGAGATGGTGGATGGTTGTTAATAAATATTATTGTCCTTCCCTATCCTCCTTTAAAAACCACGCAACCTTTAAATATCCTCACCTTTCTTTTCCCTCGTACGGGCCCGTAGTTTAGTGGCTATAACGCCTCGTTTACACCGAGGAGGTCATGAGTTCGAGTCTCATCGGGCCCATTATTCGGTAGTCGGTGGCAATATATCGTAGATGCGCGAAGCGCCCAGGCCTCGGAGAGGCCGCTTTGCTCAAGCTTTTTGCGCCGCAGCGCAAAAAGGTTGTTTGATTCTCATCGGGCCCATTAAATAAGATACAGAGTAAAATTAAAATACTACCTCTGTTTTTTTAGTCATGTGCTGAGAGTATGTATCTGATACACCAATCCCCATCATCACGGAGAGTCCCGTATGTGCTTGCTGCTGGCCTTGCTGTTGCTGCAATAGCCTGCATGGAAAAAGCTGTTTCATTCTACTCTACAGCACGAACGCTGGTGCCAACAGATGAGCACGTGCAGCATTCTCTTGAGGCCATTTTGAGATGGCGTGATGCCGCAGGACAGCGGATTGAAACGGTTGACGTTCTTCTGAAAACACAGGCGTATGACTATGCACGCGATACTATCCAAGCGCCATATTTAACGGGTGCGGCAGCGACTGGGGCAGGTGCAGCAGCCTGCTTGCTTATCGCGGTGTATGTGGTCGCAGGAAAAAATAAAAGAATAAAAAATAGAAAATAAAAATAGAAAGTTAATTGCACTGCGTGTTCAGGTCACCAAGCTCTTTTTCCAAATCTTTGACTTCACGATCGAGTTTCAGCACCTTGAATTTTTGCAGGCGCTGTTGAAGAGCCGCAGTTTCCATGAGCAGTTCCTTCTGCTCTTTTCCAAGGATTTGCTTTTTGGTTGCCCAAGTCGCGTTCAGTGTCGGAATAGCATCGCATCCAGTCAGAGCCTGCTCGTTTGTTTCCCCCGCACTGTTTTGCACGGCACTTGGGTGAGAGGGATCGTCACTCGTTGCGCACGCAGAGAGGAACACTGCAGCCAACACCAGAAGAATTATCATTGTTTTTTTCATGCTTTCACCTTTTTATCGCTTAAGCGTTGTATGAGTTTTTCAGCGTCAGTCACTTTTTTGACGAAATAATCAGGAATTTCGTAGTCATCTGCCGGCTTTGCTTTCGCGTACCTGCCCTGCAATACCCGAACGGTGGTCATGCCGAGCTGGTTGGCAATTTTTATTTCATCAGCAATCTTGTCGCCAATGCAGATAACATCTGCCGGAGCCATGTTCATTTTTTTGAGGAAATCCTCAAAGCATTCGCGCTTGGTCAGCTCGAGCGTGCTGTATTGGTCAACGCCAATGAAGTGGAATAGTGGGCGCAGCTTGAGCGCGTCAATTTTTTTGTTCTGGCGCTCATACCCACCAAAGGTAACCAGTCCCAGCTTATATTTTTTTCGCAGGCGCAGCAGCATAGTGCGGACACCGGGGAACAATTTGATTGAGGTAATGCCAAGAGCAGGAAGAAAATAGATTTTTTCTGCACGCGAACATATGGCACCGGCGCTTTTTCCAGCACCAAGCTGTTTACAGACGAGGTGCGTTGCTTTTATTACATTGGGCTCCTGTTTGAGGATTTTTTGGTAGGTGGTGAACACTTTTTTCGGGGAACAGTTCAGAAGAGGAGCAATCTCAGTGCTAATGTGCTTCACCACGCGGGCAAACACTGTGCCGGTGCAGTCATACAACGTGTCGTCCAAGTCAAATATAATGCCGCTGATGTTCATGTGGCCTCTTTTTTGTGTTTTTTGCTGTTTTTTGTTTTTTCTGTTTTTGAGATTTATAAAGTTGTTTGTCACGTGCGGCAACAAACTTTAAATACCCTTCGCGCACCGAGAAGAGTATGAAGAGTGTAAAAAGAGGATTGCAGCTGGATACGCCGACACTTCCCGGCCATCGCGTGGTGGCACTGCCCGCGCCGTGGGGCCGCAGGATTCTCGCGTTTCTCATCGACCTTATCATTCTCAACATATTCGTGACCGGCTCGTTTCAGAATGTGATTAGAAAATTGCTGCCGGCAGACGCATCGTATCACACGATTCAGTCAGCGCTTGAAAACCAGCCAGCACTGGCAACGGCCATTTTTTTCGTTGCGCTGCTCTCCGGCATTTTTGCTGTACTCTATTTTTCCATTCTGGAAAGCCAGTTGGGATATACCGTCGGAAAACTGTTCATGCAGATTCGCGTTGCGCCGCTATACCATGAGCCGCTGACGTTCTGGAAATGTATGGTGCGCAGCCTCATGATGATTCCAGTATTCCCGTTCATTATCTTATGGATTGCTGACCCGCTGTATGCCTTGTTTTCGCCGCTCCGGCAGCGATTGCTGGAGCAGTGGAGCAAAACAATGACTGTGAGTTATGTCGTCGTATAAAGGAGGGATTCATATGGAAAAACAATCACCAAAAACACCGTGGCTGACTATCATTCTTGTGCTCGTGGTGTTGAGCATCTTCAGCGTGATTATCGCCGGCGGCATCGGCATGTTTCTCGGCATGGGCGGCAGTGAAACACCCGGCACGGGCAATGTCGCAATCATTCCGATTGAAGGCCCGATTGTCACCACACCAAGCACTGGACTGGGGCAACGCGAATCGGTATCGGATGATGTTATTGGCCTGATTGAAAAAGCACAAAAAGATGTCAGCATAAAAGCGATTGTCTTTTCCATTAATTCTCCGGGCGGCAGCCCGGTAGCATCGGATGAAATTGCAACAGCAATCAGACAGACAAATGCAAACAAGACAACAGTTGCGCTGATTCGTGACCTCGGTGCATCGGGCGCGTTTTGGATTGCAACTGCGACAAATCATGTTGTTGCGAATCCGGCATCATTCACCGGCTCCATTGGTGTCATTGGCTCGTATCTCGAATTTGGAAACTTCCTCGATGACCACAATGTGACCTACCGGCGGCTCACCGCAGGAAAATACAAAGACATGGGCAGCCCGTTCAAAACAATGACCGCGGAAGAACAGCAACTCTTCCAGCAAAGTCTCGATGAGTTGCACACGCTGTTCATCAATGCGGTTGCGGAAAACCGAAAGCTTTCACCAGAAACTGTGCGCACACTTGCGACTGGCCAGTTTTACACTGGTATACAGGCAAAGAAATATGGGCTGGTTGACGATCTTGGAGGTATACAAGAAGTGCGTGCATACCTGAAACAGCAACTGAAGACCGACGTCAAATTTGTGTCCTTCAAAAAGCCGAAGGGATTGTTTGAGCGGCTGGCAAGCAGCTTTTCAAATCTCGGCTTTAGTGTGGGGCAGGGAATTGGGGCGAGCTTGAAGGAAGAACCGAACACCAAGATGATGGTTTAAGTTTTTATTTAATTTATTTTTTTAATTCTTTTTGGTTAGTTTTCTACTTCAGTTCTTCATCAATCTCTTTCGCAATGTTCAGAAGCTCAAGACAGGATTCGTTGATGTCTTTCCGGAGCTGTTCAACAACGGCTTCGAGGTTTGCCACGCGGAGAATGTAACCGCCTGGAGTGTGAATGATTAAGCCAGTACCAGCAAGTTTGTGCAAATGGAACACAACGGTGCCGCGGCTCAGGTTCGTGCGCACGGCGAGCTCATCTGATGTCAGCGCGCGGTGGCGCTTTGCGTTTTTCAGCAG
Organism: Candidatus Woesearchaeota archaeon; assembly: GCA_030651375.1. NCBI lineage: Archaea > Nanobdellati > Candidatus Woesearchaeota > Candidatus Woesearchaeota archaeon. The sequence goes on from JAUSFM010000016.1 coordinate 29,370, forward strand.
TTCAAGAAAGACACGGAAGCATGATTTTTCCTTGTCACGCTGGCCAAACAGGCCGAGAGAGCTTCCAAACCATTGCAGCTCGTCGTTAATATTGCGCGCCGGAGGCTGATGGATTCTCACAATGGTGATGCGCTGCTGGCGGATCATGGTTTTCAAGGTATTTAAAGGGACGCCCCTATATAAAAGTGTTGATTTCAAGTCAACGAAAGGTTTATATATGACCTCTGATTTGTTGATTTAAAGTCAACTGAAAGTGGGACGAAACATATGGAACAAAAAAAACACGAACAGAAAAATGAATCAAAGCAAGAGAAGCACGAAAACAAAGAACAGAAACATGCCCCTGAGCACACCCCTGATACCACGCCTCCGACCCCTGACAATATCAATACCCCTGACCTCGTCAACGACCTTACCAACACGGTCAAGCGCGTGCAAGCAGAATTTGAAAACTACAAGAAACGGGTACTGCGAGATCAAGACGCAAGCCAGAAGCACGCGGTCGCCAGCTTCATCAAAAAAATAATCCCTATCATTGACACATTTGAGCTTGCACTGAAACACACTGATAACCACAACGATTTTGTCACGGGCATGACACTCGTGCATGAACAACTCAACGCGGTGCTCAAGCAGGCAGGTGTTGAAAAAATACAAAAAAATATTCCGTATAATCCTGAACTGCATCATGCGCTCCTCGCCGAGGAAAGCGACCAGCCGGAACAGACGGTCCTGAACGAAATCCTACCGGGCTACATGCTGTATGGTATGGTGCTGCGGCCGGCACAGGTAACAGTTGCAAAAAAAAGAGCACAAAAAAATGAAAAAAAGCAGTAACGAAAAAAGAGAAAAAATAACGATTGCCAAAGACACCCCAACCGAAGAAATCCTGAAACTATCCCCGGCATGCCGCTGCGGCGGATGCGAACACGGATGCACCGTTGGTTCAGGAATCTTCCTCGACCATGAAATCATTCCGCTCGCGAAATTCCTCAACATCAGCGAAGAGGAGCTCAAGGAAAAACGCCTTGAAAAAGTTGAAAAGTTCAACACCACAAAATATCGGCCGAAAACAGAAAAAGGATGGTTTAAAAAATATGGAAAATGCACGTTTTACGACGAGAAAAAAGGGTGTACCATCCATGCGGTCAAGCCGTTTGAATGCAGAATTTCATCCGGCTGCAATGGTGTCGGAGAGGACATCATCGCGTGGTTCAATCTGAACCATTTCGTCAATGAGCATGATCCTGAATCCCTGCGCCAATACGCGCAGTATTTGAAAAGCGGCGGGAAGATGATTCCGGGTGGCGAGCTGGAAAAGCTTGTGCCGGACAAGAAAAAAAGAAATGCGATATTAAACTACAAGATACTCAGGTGAAAAAAATGGCAAAACAACACACACAAGGAAAAGCAATCGGCATTGATTTAGGAACAACCTTTTCAGCAGTCGCGGTTATGGAAGGCGGAAAGGCAACGATTATTCCTAATTCAGAAGGCGACCGAACAACGCCCAGCGTTGTTTCAATCAAGGGCAACGACCGCATTGCGGGAAAAGTGGCGCGAAACCAGGCTATCATAAATCCGGGCAACACGATTCGCAGCATCAAGCGCCACATGGGCGAAAAAGGTTTCGTCGTGGCAATTGAAGGCGAAGATTTTACACCGCCGCAGATTTCTGCAATGATTCTCCAGAAAATGAAGCGCGATGCAGAAGCATATCTTGGCCACCCAGTTAATGATGCAGTTATTACCGTGCCTGCGTACTTCAATGACAGCCAGCGCCAGGCAACGAAAGATGCTGGCGCGATTGCAGGGCTGAATGTTATTCGCATTATTAACGAGCCAACCGCAGCAGCGCTTGCGTACGGCCTTGATAAGGGCCATGACCATACGATTCTCGTATTCGACTTCGGCGGCGGAACATTCGACGTGTCCGTGCTGGAACTCGGCGACGGTGTCTTCGAAGTAAAAGCAACCTCGGGTGATAACCACCTCGGCGGCGATGACATTGACGACGCTATTATCGACTGGCTTGCGGTTGATTTCAAAAAAGAAACAGGAATTGACCTGCGCAATGATCCAGTCGCGCACCAGCGCCTGAAGGAGGCGGCAGAGCGCGCGAAGATTGAATTGTCCGCGGCGCAAACCGCAACAATAAACCTGCCGTTTATCACGGCGGACAAAAACGGCCCGAAGCACCTCACCAAAAATTTGAGCAGGGCGCTGTTTGAAAAAATAAACGAGCCGATTTTCAAGCGGCTTGAAGGCCCGACCAAGCAGGCATTGCGCGATGCAAAGATGGAAACCGTTGACAAAGTTATTTTTGTCGGCGGCTCAACCAGGATTCCTGCAGTGGAACAATTGGTGAAAAACCTGCTCGGCAAAGAAGGTGACAAGTCGGTCAATCCCGATGAAGCAGTTGCCATTGGCGCTGCAATTCAGGCAGGTATTCTCGGCGGAGAAATCAAGGACGTATTGTTGCTTGATGTCACGCCCTTGAGCCTTGGCATTGAAACCCTCGGTGGCGTGTTTACGAAACTCATCGAGCGCAACACCACGATTCCGACCAAAAAAAGCCAGGTGTTCAGCACTGCTGCGGACAATCAGACCGCAGTTACCATCAACGTTCTCCAAGGAGAGCGCAGCATGGCGGCTGACAATAAACCCCTTGGCAAATTTGACCTGATGGGCATTCCACCGGCGACGCGCGGCATTCCCCAAATCGAAGTCACGTTTGACATTGACGCTAACGGCATTGCCAGCGTCAGCGCCAAAGATCTGGGCACGGGCAAGGAACAAAAAATTACGGTCACCGGCTCGGGCAACCTGTCCAAAGACGAAATCGAGCGCATGCGCAAGGAAGCAGAAGCAAATGCTGCTGACGACGAGAAAAAGCGCAACGAAATCGAAACAGTCAATCAGGCGGATTCGTTTGTGTACACCACTGAAAAAACAATGAAAGACTTCGAAGGCAAAGTGGATGAAAAAACACTCACGCCATTGAAGTCAACGGTTGAGGAATTGAAAAAACTGCTTGAGCCGGCGAACAAAGACTTCGATGCTATCAAGAAGCGGCTTGATGAAGCGACCAAGCTGATGCAGGAAGCGGCAACGGAACTGTACAAGAAAGCAGGGCCGGCGCCGGACTTTTCCAATATGGGCGGTGCTGCAGGCGGTGCCAGCGGTGGCCACGGAAAAAAGAAGAAAGGCAAAGATGACGAAGCCGTGGATGCCGACTTTAAAGCATCGGATGAGAAATAAATTTTAATTTTTTTCCTTTTTATCTTTTTACGGCATCGTCCGCAAGCTCAAACCAAAAGATATATAAACTAAAACGTACACGTATAAACTAAAATGGACACGTATAAACTAAAAATCACAAAACTGAATTTTACGAGGCTGGAGCAGGCGATTTTTTCCCTGCTCTGCGTGCGCGCCGGTGAACTGTTAAGCCAGCGGGACATAGCCAAAGTACTGCGAGTCTCCCCGACCGCTGTTTCAAAACCGCTCAAAAAATTAAAAAAGTACTCCCTCATCAAAATCAAAAAAACAAAAACCATCAATTTTATCTCGCTCAACCGGGAAGAACAATGGGTGATGCAGCTTAAGCGGGCTGAAAACCTGAAAAACATATACCTTTCAAGAGTCTTGCCGTATCTGGAAGAAGAGCTTCCTGGCGGGACGATCGTTCTTTTCGGGAGTTATTCACGGGGTGACGACACCACCACCTCTGACCTTGATCTTGCAGTGATTGGGAGAAAAGACAAACTGCTTCATCTTGAACCCTACGAAAAAATATTCGCACGGCAAATAAACATCAACTTTTATGATTCTTGGAAAGATATTGGTATTCACCTTAAAAATAATCTCTTGAATGGCATTGTATTAACGGGAAGTGTTGACTTATGAGGCCGTTAAAATCTTTCGATGAATTCATAAAACAAGGCACTGTACGAAAAAGTATGCCTGATAAGGAACGTGCATCAAGCTTACTCTTTCAAGCTGAAAGAAAATTATGCTCTATTCACGAGCATGTCGAAAAAATCGGCATTAAAAATGAAAATGCGGATGATTATATTGAATACTCATATGATATTCTCATGTGTTTGGTGCGCGCAAAAATGTTTTCCGAAGGGTATCACTCATCCGGTCACGGTGCCCACGAAGCCGAAGTTGCGTATGCACGCTTGATAGGCCTTAATGAACAGGAAGTCGCTTTTTTAGATGGCATTCGCTATTTTAGAAATGGCATTCTTTATTATGGAAAATCAGTTGATGAAGAATACGCTAAAAAAGTTATTCAATTTTTAGAAAAAATGTATCAAACATTAAAAAAATAAGATGGGTGAGGAAACTATTATGACACACTGGAAATGGGAATTTCAACGGTACATGGACATTGTCAAGATTCACGGCTTTGCGCCGAAATTCGCCGAGATGGCCGAGCGCTGTGCGTATGTGAGCAGGAAGGGCTGTATTGATTTTTACTGGGACGGCGATGTTGCGGACAAGGTTTCCCTAAATCTGATGAAACAAGCGCAGGATTCTTCTTCTTTTACCAGACAATGGACTGCCGATGCGGAAAAAAAATGTGCGACGTGGGAAAAATTCACTGAGTCTATTGCAAAAAAAGACCTGAAAAAACTGTCCAATCAAGAATTGTTCGATATTTTTGAAAAATTCGATCAGGTTCACCTTGCAGCCGGTTCATTTGCTGTCTTGATACGAATGATCGTTCACCGTGTGGTTGGTGAATTTGAAAAAATCATACAACAAAAAGCTGGTACTGATGCGCCTAACCTTGTCGCCACCCTCACTTCCACACCCAAGGAAAGTTTCAACGGCGAGGAAGAAAAAGAATTCTTCAAGCTTGCTTTTGCAATTCTCAAAAAAGAAAGTCCTCCAAATCTTTCTGAAGTATCGCTGAAAAAAATAGAGAAACATCTGCAAAAATACTGCTGGATCCCTTGCGGCTATTTCGATGAGGCGCCGCACGATACTGGATATTATCTCCACCGCCTGCGGCGCATTGCGCGCGACCAGAAAGCCGCACATGCAGCGTTTGAGAAAATAGAGACCTTAGGAACAAAACTTAAACAGGAGCAAAAAAAGATTCTGAAAACGCTGCAGCTTGACGAAAAAAACATCCGGCTGATAAACTGTCTTCAGGAATGTGTTTATTACAAGGATTTTGTCCGCGGCGCGCTCAACAAGGGATATTACCTGCTCTATCCCTACTTTGCTGAACTGGGTAGCCGGTGCGGCCTCTCAATGCTTGATGTCAAATTCCTGTTCAAGGATGAGCTGAAGGAAGCGCTGTTGAAAAACAAAAACTTCACTGATCTTATCAAGAAACGCAAGGACTTTTATGTGCTCACCAACGAGCACGGCGTGCTCCAAACCTTTTTCGGCGCAGAAGCGGAAAAGATGGCTGCTGAAATTGAGGGGCGCACGGAAAAAGAAGTCACTGAACTGAAAGGAATGTGCGCCAACAAGGGCTATGCAAAAGCACGCGCCCGCATTGTGCGTGACCCGAAAGACATCCAGAACGAAACGCACGATTTCATTCTTGTCGCTTCGATGACCACGCCGGAATTTGTCGTGGCAATGCAAAAATGCCTTGCCATCGTGACGGATGAAGGCGGAATTACCTGCCACGCAGCCATTGTCGCGCGGGAAATGAACAAGCCCTGCATCATTGGCACCAAGACAGCAACCAAAGTTTTCAAGCACGGTGATATTATTGAAGTAGACGCTGACAAAGGCATTGTCCGCAAGCTCGTTGAAAAGCGAAAGGCATAAAAAGCAGAGGCATACGTGAACAATCATGGACCAATTCGAAAAAATCATCGCGCTCATCAAGCACTTCCGCAAGGAATGCCCGTGGGACAATAAACAGCCCATTCATACGTTTGTCAAGGGCGTGCACGATGAGGCAGAAGAGTTGCTGCGCGCATCAGAGAACAATGATGCAGGCGCGCTGAGGGATGAAGTTGCTGATGTATTGTGGGATGCGCTGTTTGTGACGGCGATTGCTGAAGAGAAAGGATTGTTTACGCTCAAGGATGTGCTCGAGCACCAGCACGAAAAAATGACCAGACGGCATCCACATGTCTTTGAAAAGAAAAAACTCACGCCGGAAAACGTTGAAAAACTTTGGCAAGAGGTTAAGAAAGCCGAGCGGGAAGAAAAAATAAAGCACCAAAAAGTCGTGACGCCCATTGACCCAACCGTTCCTCTGAAAACAAAAGCAGTCATCTTTGATTGGGACGGCGTGATTGTTGACAGCTTCGAATTTGTGAAAAAGACGTACAAACAGCTTGAAAAAGAATTGAATATTATGCTCATCAAAGATTGGAAAAACCCCGGACTGTTTCTCGAGGTCGACTGGAAAAAATCCTACCTGAAAAATGGATACACCCAGAGCGATATTGAAAAAGCAGAAGCATTGTTCAAAAAAGAACAAAAAGTTCATCCGCTGGAATTTTTTTCCCCGATGCGCGTGATGATTCCGACGCTGGCAAAACAGTTCAAGCTCGCGATTGTGTCAAATAATTACACTGACTGGATTAAGTCAAAACTAAAAGATGAAGGCCTCTTGCATCATTTTGATGAGGTTATCGGCGTTGACAAAATGTCGGCGATGAAGCCCGACCCTGCGGCAATTATCATGTGCCTCAAACTGCTGGGCGTCAAGCCAAAAGATGCATTTTATATCGGTGACATGGATGGCGACATCATTGCGGGAAAGAGTGCCGGCGTGAAAACAATTGCGGTGACGTATGGCTACCATCCGCGGGAACGGCTGGAAAAAACAAAGCCACAATATATGGTTGACTCGCCAGAAAAACTCCTTGAAGCGATTCATCAGCTGCATTAGGTGAACCATGGCAAAAGATTACTACAAAATCCTTGGTGTTGGCAAAAACGCAACCAAAGAGGAAATTAAAAAGGCCTACAAGCAGCTCGCCAAGAAATACCATCCTGATATGAATAAGGCGGCTGATGCAGAATCAAAGTTCAAGGAAATCAACGAGGCAGCTGCAGCGCTTGGTGACGATGAAAAACGCCAGCAGTATGACCAGTACGGCACTGCAGACTTTTCTGGGATGGGTGCTGGGCCTGATGTGTCTGATTTCATGCGCGGCGCGGATTTTTCATTTGATTTCGGCGATATTTTTGAACGGTTCTTTGGTGGAGGAGGGGGTGGAAGTAGGCAGCGGCGAAGCAAAGGCTCTGATTTGTTATATCAAATGGAAATCACGCTTGAAGAGGTTGTGTTTGGCGTTGAAAAAGAAATTCTCGTGCCCCGCAAGGAACTCTGCGACAGCTGCAAGGGTTCAGGCGCACGATCTGCACGTGACATCGAAACGTGTACCGTCTGCCATGGAAGGGGTGTTGCAACGCAGATGCGGCGCACGCCCATCGGAATTTTCCAGACGTCAGGGCCGTGCCGCGAATGTGGAGGTGATGGAAAGATAATCAAGGCATCCTGCGAAGCGTGCGACGGCGAAGGGCTGGTGAAAAAAACACGAAAAATAAAAGTTGCTATTCCAAAAGGAATTGCTGAAGGCATGCGCCTGCGTGTTTCCGGCGAAGGTGAATCCGGCCCAACCGGGCAGCATGGTGACTTGTATGTGGGCATCCGTGTGGCGGCGCATGAGTTCTTCGAGCGCCAAGAAGATGATGTCTATGTCGAAATTCCCATTGGCTTTGTGCAGGCGGTATTCGGCGGCGAGGCAGAAGTGCCTACATTGTATGGCAGAGTAAATATGAAAATTCCTGCGGGGACGCAGACGCACACGCTGTTTAACCTGAAAGGCAAAGGCATGCCGATACTGCGCACCGACGATACTGGTGACCAGAAAGTGAGGGTGATTGTGCAGACACCCCAGAAGCTGACAAAAAAACAAAAAGATTTGCTACAGAAATTTGCTGCTGATGGCGGCGACGCGGTTGAAGAAAAAAGTTTCTTTTCACGACTAAAAGAAAAGTTCTAATCAATAATTAACCGACCAATAACACACAGACGCTATCCGGCTGTTTTGCTGCAACGCATTTGCAAAAAGGAATGTTAACACTGTCATCAGTCGGATTCCCTGCAACACACATGGATTTAAGGTCCGTCATTTTATCTCGGTACTGCTGTGTTTGGTGGAGTGTTTTGTTGAACTCAAACGCCATGACTAGCCCAATAACAGAAAAGGCTACGACCAGTATCAGCAAAATGCGCATGAAGGTTTCGGTTTTCATAGTTCCTCTTTTTTAAAGTACAGAGACGTGTTTGTTTTTAAAGTTTTGCTTACAACAATCTTTTTAAACCTGCGGCGCGCAGCGATGCTATGGTTGAAAAGGTTTTCCTTACGGGCCATCAGGAGTTTGATCTTTCTCGAAGACTGGTACGGACGATTTATGACGACGGCTTCTTTCCGAATGTGGTTATCGGCATTTGGAAAGGTGGAACCCCCGCAGGAATCACGTTGCATGATAGTTTTAAGGCGCTTGCACACATTCACGGATTTGATGCGCCGCGGTATCATGGCGCAGTAAAGGCAGAAGCAGATGGCACGGTTCAAATCAAAAATATGCGGTCAGTGCTTGAAGAAATTCATGATAATGACCGCGTACTTATCGTTGGTAATGTCTCAAAAGGAGGCAGCACTATTGATGCGATTGTGAATGGCTTACGCAGTGATGGAAGAACCGGCCTGCACATCCAAAGCGCAGTGCAGGTTTTTCGCCGTGACCATCAGGGAAAACAGCCGGATTATGTTGCTATGGAAACTGATGTGCCAGTCGTATTTCCATACCAGATGGAGCACCTCACTGACGACGAAATCGAACAGCACCGGCCTGAAGTTGCCGGCTTCCTCTTACGCGATAGCGGTATGCTGGTGCCGTCGGCACCGCCCGGCCTTGTTGAAGGGAACATGTTGTTTGTCCTTGACGACCATATTTATCCGATGGCACGGGAACTTGCGCTGAAAGCGTATCTTGATGGAGTACGGCCATCATACCTCGTGGGAGTATGGCGAGGCGGAACACCTGTGGGCATTGCAATGTATGATGTCTTTTGTGCGCTGGCACAGCGAAAAGGTTTTGCCATGCCAAACTACCATAATGTGGTTAAAACTGAATCGTATGAAGGGGTGGGTAGGGCAGGCAGCGTAAGCGTCGCGAACATGGGAGCAATACTTGAGGATCTCACGGTGCATGATCAGGTGTTGATTTGTGAAGATGTGTTTGAGCGCGGCTTAACCAGTGTTGCGCTGACAACTCCCTTCCACGAGGCAGGAATTGGCCATTCTTTTTATGTTCTCTTTGATAAGCCAAAAAATAGAGCGGCAAAAACAAAGCCTGATGGCGCGCTCTACACGACTGATTTGTGGGTGGTTATGCCGCATGAGACTGAAGAATGGCTGCCGAAAACACCGGAGCGCTTGCAGAATAGTCCAGAACATCAACGCAACCTGATAAGATATCGTGGCGAACTTGCCCCCCTATTTATTCCGCAAGTAATTTCCTCACCCGTTCCTGCCCACCGATCTTCTTGAGATAGTTCGCAACTGCAGGTGGCACAAGATGTTCCCATGGCTCTTTTTTTGCCATGCGATTTCGGATTTCCGTACCCATGATGCTGTCAATCCGATGATGCGTTTTGATTTTGCAGCCGGCTGCACTGAAAAGTTCTTCGAGATGCTTGTTTTCAGCAACATAAACAATATCAAAATGCGGAACAAAAGTTTTGATGTGCTCAACATATTTACTGTGCCATATGATATCCGGCACGGGAGTGATATCGACATTTTTAATGCCGGCTTCCGTGAGTGCAGCGCGAATCATTTCTCGGCGCTCGTCAGCAGAAAACGGATTCTCTTTGGTGCCGATGTGCTGGGCGCTGCCGACGACAATATGGAGTGTTTTCACTTCTTTGAGCATTTCCTTGATGAGTGCAAGGTGTCCGTTGTGGAACGGCTGGAACCGTCCGATGTAGAGTCCTTCCATGGTGGCATCGTAGATAATCTGGCACTGGCTGCAGAGGAACACAGTATGGCTGTACTGCGGAAATGGCCCGCCGGCTAATTCTCTGGTACACAGCACACAAGCAATAGGAGTGATAATATCACCTTTGGAGTGAAGCGTCGTGAAGAACTATTTATGCGTTTCTATTTATGTGCCGGTATACGGCCTCTACGCCTAATTCCCCTTCGGATTCTGCTTGTCGTCTTGGTATTGTGCAGTAACGCTGCACCATTTTTTGGTATTGACCCAGAAGCCGTCAACACAGTCCCATTTCGTGCCAGCAACGCATTGAGCTGTATCAACTTTCTTGTCGCACGTTGTCCGGCGCTTGTTGCATCGTTCACCATCGACATCACAGCCGTTCTCGCAGTGATCAAGCTTGGTGTAGAAATATTCGTCCTTGAATCCCATGCATTGGTAGAGGTCATCTTTCACGCAGAGGTTCGCATATCCGTAGAAGCAGCGGCAGTGGCCCAGCGTGTAATTTTCGGCAAACTGTTCGCCCCAGCGCGGCTCGTATTTTTTCGGCGGCCTGCCGAGCAAGCGGTTGACGCTCTCAACAACGCCTGTGGTTTCTGCAGTGCGCTCGTCAAGTTTTTCCTTGTTGTCAACTGGGTTGCGTATCTTGAGCGGTGTGGTTTGGCAGCCGTATTGGCAGGTCAGCGTAAAGGCCCAGTGGCCGTTGACGCAGCGGTACACGTCATCGCCGATGCACTTGTTCGCGCTTCCTTTGATTCGGGGGGAAACCCTGCCGCCGCCTTCGAACTCTTTCCACTCAACACATTCCTTGCAGCCGGTTTCGTCGCAGCCGTATTTACATTTTTGCACTTTGGTTGGCTGGCCGTTTTTGCACTCGTAAAAAATGCCCTTGAAGCACATATTGCTGGTGCAGCTGATTTTCAGGAAGGGAACAAAGTCAGAGGCATTAAGCGCTCCAAGGTCTTGTGCGTCGAGCGGATAGCCGAGCACAAGGGTTGGCTTGATGTTTTGGGAGCGGAACTTTGCAACAATCTCACCTTGGGTTGTGTTTTCCGTGCTGTTTTCAAGCCCGAGAATCAGCGTGCCGGTGAGGGACGATGAGGAGAAGGCAACAACGGCAACAAAGAGCAGAGCAACGAGGAAGATGCCGGCTAGGTGTTCTCTGATGGACCTCTTTTTCATACAGTTACCATCGCGGGTTGATTATATATAGTTTTCTACCGGGTGCCTACAGATTTTCAATTTCGCGCTGCACGTTAAAGAAATCCTGTTCTTTGACCACCGTTGCCTGCGCGCAGTACGGGCACGCTTTTGGCTCGCGAGTCATGAAGAATTGATAATTGCATCGTCCGCAGCGGAACTTTTCTTTCATATCCATCACCTTTTTTGATATGCTGGCTTTAATATGCGTTTTTAATTTAAAAATTTTGTTGTAAAAACAGGAAAAATAAAAAAATACATAAAAAATAAAAAAAAGACATAAAAAAGAGGTAAAAAAGAGATTAAAAAAAAGATAAAAAAATAAAGCTTATTTGCTCGTTCGGTTGTGTGCACGCAGGCTTGGCCGCAGTTTTTCCGCGCCCTTGCCTTTGTTGGTCAGCAGTCCACGGCTTCGCTTGCCTGAAGTAGTTAAGCCACGCCAGACGCGTCCGCGCTGTTTGACCAGATTGCGCAATTTCAAGTCAGCAAGAATATTGGGATGCGACCGGTCAACAAGGATAACTTCAGTCCAGTTATATTTTCCATCTTTTGCAAGTGGATACGAACTAAGCACTTCGCAGTTTGCGTAGTGGCGGTGCGCGCGCTGTTCTGCAATCCATTGGAAGGTCTTGGCAACAATCATGTGCCGGCGCGCGTGTTTCGAACGCCTGCCGCCCACCATGAATGGACGAAAACGCACGCGCTTTTGGAGGCGCACGCGGACAACAATAAATCCTTGTTTTGCCTTGTAGCCGAGGCTGCGCGCACGGTCAATGCGTGTCGGATGCTCAAGGCGAAGCGTAGAAGGTTCTTGACGCCACGCAATCAGGCGCTGGCGCATAAGTGCAGGCATATTTTTTTTGGGCTGTTCCCATGCCTTTCGCATATATTTTAAGTATCCCATAGTGTGGCCTCCGTTATTGTACTGTGTCTATTTCGCGGATTCAGGGAAGCCATTCCCCACATCTCCGATGATTGATGGACGAGAGAGGGGGTTTATAAGGTTTTTGCTTTTATGACGAGCATAAGAATGCCGACGAGAATCGGCTGGTGTACGAGGTAAATCCACAGCGCTTTTCTGCCAATCCAGACGAAGGCAGCCGGTAGTCGGTGGTTGGCAGTCGGGACAGAGAGCCAGTGATATTTTCTTTCTCCTTTTGGATACAGCCATTTTCCCAGAAAAATTCCAAGCAACACAATGCCAAACCATGGCACAACGGGAAAATAATCAACCGTGGAAAAGCCGGGGTACGTGATGCCGAGCCAGAGGAAAAAAGGGTGGGAAACAGATATTGATTTTATGAGCGAGCTTGCAAATAAAAAACCAACACCAACAAAGCCGGCAAAGAAAGGGGAAATAAACAAAAATGGCAAGGATAACAAGGTGGAAACAGCAATCAAATGCAAGATGCCGAAACGAACGTATGCTTCTGGCACCGCAAGCCATGTGCCGAGCGTCACGAGCAATGCAACGACCATCACATATCCGGCGCGCTTCAGAAATTTTTTGAAGATAAACAAAAAGGGTTTCTCACGAACGTGGCTGAAACTAATCGTCAGCGAAATGCCGACGAGCAGTAAAAAAGATGACGCAATCATGCGCTGAAAAACGAGCCAGCCGCCCGCATACATCGAATGTTGGCTGATGCCCAAAAAATCAAGGTCGAAAAAGAAGTGATAGATGATCATGCTTACGACAGCAGCGCCGCGCAAGACATCGAGTTCGGGATAACGAGAGGACATGCGCACTGAAATAAAAGAAGTGTTTATATTATTTTCTGTATCTATTCTAACGACTATAATAATGCATCAAGCCGCTTAAACGTTCCAGATTCAATGGTAATTCATCATCGTTAGGAAAAGGATGGCGCACTAACTTTCCATCTCGCATGAATGCGTATACTTTATCTGCCAATGCTGATGGTATCTCTCCTAAACAACCGTTCCTTGCTATATATGCAGCATAGTCCTGTACTGCACGAACATCTGCGGGCGTGTTAAGATGTCTAAAAATAATCGTATTAGCAGCAGTTCCTACTGATATAGCATGCCCTAATGATAAAACTGCATTATTTCGGTCATCACAAACACCCAAACATCCGTCAATAGAACTATCCACTGCCGGGCTTGAGACTCCCTCTTTTTTTCCAGCTTCCCATGCATCTCCGAGTAGGTTGGTGTCAGTATATTTCCAGCAGCTTGCACATACATCGAGATGGACGTTGCTCATCTTTTTGAGGAATCAGCGTGAGTATTTAAGCTTTTTCGTGTTTACAAACCTTAAATCGTCTTCACCACATACGGCCCTTCTTTGGTGTAGCCGAGTTTTTTGAAATATTCTCTCGTCCCAATGGCACTGATGACGACAATTTTATCCTTGCCATGTTGTTTCGCGATTTCTTCTGCGCGGTGCATGAGCTGTTTGCCAATGCCGACGTGCTGGACATCCCCTTTAGAGCCCATCGATGTCACTTTTCCAAACACGTGAATCTCACGAATCAGCGCGGATGCAGGAGTAATTTCAGGCCGCAAAAAATGTCCGGGAAACCGGAGCCGGACAAAGCCGATGAGCAGGTCGTGGGCGGTAGCAATGCTGCTGATGAAAAATTCTTTTCCGCCCGTTGCGTCGTATTCGATGATTTCAAAACCAACATCTGCTTCAGAAACAATAACACCGGCGCGGCCAGCTTCTCTGCAGCGGATACAGCGGCAGTGAATATCTTTTTTCTTGCACAATACTTCAACATACTGTCTCAAATTTGTTTTATCAACGCCCGCTTCAACACGTGTGCTGGGAATATCGCGCTGCACGCGCATAATTCTGCAATACTTCGGCACGCTGCGCTTGAACTCGCTGATGATTTCAGCAGCTTCTCCCGTTGACACCGGCGCGTATTTTCCTGCTTTCCATTGGAGGTACAGCGCCGTGCCGGGCAACACGAGGCACGGATATATTTTCAGCATGTCCGGGCGATATTCAGGATTCTCAAACAGTTCTTTAAGTCCCTTCAATTCATCCTCTGCAGTCGTTGTTGTTCCATCGCCCCGCGGCAGGCCAAGCATGTAATGAAAGTTCAGCTTAAACCCGAGATCTTTTAATTCGCGAATTGATTGTTTGGTATCGGCAAGCGTGTGGCCGCGATTCACTCGTTTTAATACGTCGTCATACACCGACTGCACACCCAGTTCAATGCGGGTGCAGCCCAATGCAAGCATCTCATTGCCGTGAGAAGCAAAACCCCAGTCTGGCTTGGTTTCAATCGTCAGGCCGACACAGCGGATGTGGGCAGTCTCATTTTTTTCCTGCTCGTGTTCAAGAGTTGTTGCTGTTTTTTTCAGCGCGCTGATTTTTTCCTTGATATGCCTATTTCGGTCTGGATCGCCAACCGGGTTTGGCAATTCAAAAAAATCTTTGAACCCCTCAAAATCAAACACTCCCTTGGGAAAAAACAAGTCAGAAAAATCATTCATTGCGCGAAAAATGTTTGTGACCACTTCATGCTGATAGGGCACATCCATTGCTGGAAACGTGCCGCCTTGAATTATCACTTCCGCCTTTTCAGGCTCGTGGCCGGTAACCAGATATTGCTCAAGCCGGTTAAACACAATTTCATACGCGTCGTATTCCGCGCGAATTGCGCGCATGGTGGATGGCTCTCGTCCAGTATAGGATTGCGGCACATCGCCAAATACGCTCTTGGGCCCGCCCGGGCACATTGTGCATTTTCCATGCGGGCAGTAATAGGGCTTGGTCATCACTGCAATAGGCGCAACGCCGCTCAAGCTTCGCATTGGTTTTTTTTGGAGGTATTTTTTTAATTCAGCAAGGTCGCTTTGCTGTGCGTGCAGAAGAATCTCAATCATGGAGGGGGATTTGGTCATTCCATATTTTTTAGCAGCGTCTTTTTTAAGCCGTTCAAGCGCTTTCATATCTGGCTTCTGCTGTTTAATGGCTTCAATAAGTTCGCTAAATAGCTGGCCAAATGCACGCGTTTTTTGTTCGACAACCAAAGCAGGTTCCATCTGCCCAAGAATCAGCGGAAGTCTTTTAAATCTTTCTCTCAGTAGGCAAGATTGCCTACTTTATCCTCTATAACTTTATAAATAGCCCGTTGCTCAAAGCGACTATGCCATTTTTAAACGTCAACGAAGTGGACGTGGAAAACAAGCGTGTATTCGTCCGCGTCGGAATGGATATTTCGGTAGACAGCGAAGGAAACATCATTGATGACCAACGGATTGTTTCCTGCATCCCGACGATTCAGCATCTGATTGACCGCAATGCAAAAATAATTCTCCTCATGCACATTGGCCGGCCAAAAGGTGTTGAAAAGCACCTCACGACCGACAATGTGGCAAAGCGATTATCACGCATGCTGTTCCGGCCCATTGAAAAACTCGACGCGTGCACTGGTGAAGAGGTGCAAAAAAAAGTGGAGCAAATGAAACCAGGTGACATCATATTTCTTGAAAACGTGCGTTTTCATGAAGGCGAAACAAAAAATGAAGACGGATTTGTGCAGGAACTCGCTGCATTGGGCGATGTGTATGTAAACGAGTGTTTTTCCGTGTCGCACCGCGAGCACGCATCCATGGTGGGCGTGCCGAAATATATGTTGAGCTGCGGCGGATTGTGCCTGCGCCGCGAAATAGACATGCTGAAAAAAATAATGAAAGAGCCGGAAAAACCGTTTGTCGCACTACTGGGCGGCGTCAAAGGGGACAAAATCAACGCGCTGAAAAACCTTATCACCAAGGCAGACAAAATTTTGATTGGTGGTGGGCTGGCGTTTTTGTTTCTCAAACTGCGCGGCTTTTCTATCGGCAGGTCAAAAGTTGATGCTGAATGGCTGAGCGAAGCAGTGCGGGATGAAATTCTTGAACTTGCGCTCAATGAAAAAATTGTGCTGCCGGTTGACGTCATCGCGGCAAAAGAGCCAACCGGCCATGCAGAAGAAACAATTATGGACACGCGGAAAATCCATTCAGATTTTATGGGGCTTGACATCGGGCCGCGCACCATTGAACTGTATAAGCAGATTCTTGCTGGAGCAAAAACGGTCATCTGGGCTGGGCCCATGGGATTGTTTGAAATTGAAAAATATGAAAAAGGAACGCGGGAAATGGCGCGATATTTAGGCGAGCTTAGTGAACAAGGAGTTACCACAGTCATCGGTGGCGGTGAATCGGCGTTTGCTGTCGAGAAATTTAAGGTTATTGACAAAATGACGCACGTCTCAACCGGCGGCGGCGCGTTTCTGGCGTTTGTGGCAAACGAATCACTGCCGGCAATCGATGTGTTGACGCAATCAAAAACAAAGGCAATCAACAACCAGCCGCCTGCCCTTGAGGTGAAACAATGAGCGTGAAGATAGCAATCAACGGGTATGGCACCATTGGAAAAAGAATTGCTGATGCTGTTGCTTCACAAGATGACATGAAAATTATTGGCGTGGTGAAAACAACGCCGTCATTCGAGTTGGATGATGCACAACGATTAGGGTTTCCGATATTTGCGAACAATAAGGAAAATTATCGTTTGTTCCAGGAAAAAGGAATTCCCGTCCAAGGCACAGTTGAGGAATTGCTGGATTCATGCGATATCGTGGTTGACTGCACGCCGGGAAAAATGGGCAAAGAAAACAAGGAAAAACTGTATCTGCCAAAAAATAAAAAAGCAATTTTTCAGGGCGGGGAAAAAGCGAATGTGGTTGACTGTTCGTTTAACGCATCAAACAATTATCAGCAGGCGCTCGGAAAACAATTCGTACGAGTTGTGTCCTGCAATACCACCGGGCTTTCGCGAAACTTGGGGGCTTTGAAAAAAGCATTCGGCATTGCATCAGCGCGCGTGACGCTCATTCGCCGCGGCGCTGACCCATTTGACGACGATACCGGCCCGATGAATGCCATTGTGCCGGATCCGGTGACGATTCCGTCCCACCACGGCCCTGATGTCAAAACAATTATTCCTGACCTTGATATTGTGACCACGGCGCTGATTGTACCGACGACGCTGATGCATGTGCATACGCTGAATGTGCGATTGAATACACCGACGACTGCGGAGAAAGTGATTGAGATTCTTTCACAAACACCGCGCATCATTCTTGTTGACGCCGATAAACGGATTACCTCCACCGCAAAGATTATGGAAATGGCGCGCGACCTTGGAAGAAAACGAAGCGACTTATTTGAATTGGTGGTATGGAAAAACAGCGTCAGCGTTCTTAATGGCAATGAATTATTTTTCATGCAGGCCGTGCATCAGGAAAGCATTGTGGTGCCTGATAATATTGACTGCATACGGGCGATGATGGGGCTGACGGATGATGCGCTCACGAGCATGAAGAAGACGGATGAGGCGATGGGAGTTAAGAAGTGGTGGTGAGTTGGTTCAATACATTTTTTCAACGTCTCTGATTCTATGTGTTGTTTTTAGTTTTGCAACAGCTTCAAATAAGATAGGAATAGGTCTATACACAGTCATAAAAATATCAGCACCCATAGTATCCTCATATATTTCGATCCGCGCGATATCTTCTTGAGCATCAAAAGAAGGAGCCGAGACAAAAAATAATGCAAGTCTTGGAGTTACGCAATAATGCCGATTTGGTAGCATTAATGATTGGAAGATAGGAAAATGAAAAGAGGGAACAGAATGATAGGCGTCATACTCAGACCTTAAAAACAAAAAAGAGTAGCGTATTTTAACATCAGGTAGTGACTCTGCTAAGTGAGAATAAAGGTTAGCTAAGAAAGATTGTGCTTGGTTGGTACAAGAAATATGCCAGTTGGTGCCTGCTTCTGCATTTCTTTCAAGTGTAGCAAGTTTTTGAGGATCAGGATATATCTGATCAAATGCCTTTTCAGCATACAGCTGTTCGACACCCATTTTTACGAGAACATCAACTACGTCTTCCCGTGAAAGTGCCGGACTCTGAAGCGAAGCGTCTAATGATGCGTGCGCTTCTGCGATTTCCCTGGTTCTATCCTGTGCTTGCAAAAGAAGCGCCTGTTCTGTAAGTGAGGCGAGGTCGTAGTCTGGTTGAGTCATAGTGGACGAAAGAAAAGAGGTCGGATTTAAGCTTTTCTATCAGTCCGTCACCAATCGAAACATTTATATAGAGCCGGTAATTATGTTTACCACATGGAAAGAAAATTTACCATAAATGAGCAGGGAGTCTTGGGCACCATCAGCGCGTACCCAACACGATCATTCTCCGCACGAGAGATAGCGCGCTTGCTGGGAATCAGCCACCCGACCGTCCTGAAAGTAGTACGGCACCTTGCACAGGAAGAGTTAGTAATAAAACAACTTAAAAAAAACCTGTCAGGAAGTAAGCCATCAGTGGCGTGGAAAGCAAACCAACAAAGTAAAAAATATAGCGCGTATAAACGGATACAAAATCTTTATGAGCTGCACCGCTCAGGTGTAATTGAAGAGATTGCTTCTCAAACAGCACCGAATGCCATTATTCTTTTCGGCTCGTATGGAAGAGGCGAAGATACTGAAGAGAGTGATATAGACCTTTTTGTTGTAAGCAGAGAAAAACAGCTTGATCTTAGAAGATACGAAAAAAAACTTAAAAGAAAAATAAATATCACCTTTGAAAAAAATCCGGCTGCACTTTCAAAAGAATTTTTAAATAATGTAGTGAATGGTATCGTCATGTATGGTTATTTTGAGGTACCATCATGATAGTTCAACAGATTACACCAGACAAACAGAAGGCAAAAAGTTTATTGTTACGAGCAAGAGAATTTAGTCACGCAGTTGAGTTATTAAAAAATAATGGTGAGGCATCAGTCCTTATAACGATGGAATATGACATTCTGCATGCACTTTCGGGAGCAATACTTGCATGTGATGGCGAAAAAATAACGGATAAAGACCATCATCAGAGCCTTATTTTCCACATAACAAAAAAGTATATGAGCGAGATACTGCCTGCACAGAAAAATATTTTTGATGAATTGCGAAAAACAAGGAATGACATTAATTATTATGGTCAAAAAGATAAAGGAGTGTTGATTGATTTTTATGAAAGAAACAAAGAACAGATTTTTAAATTACGCCAGATTTTGCAAACGATTTTACAGAAAAAAATTGAGGGATAATCAAGCAATTATACCCCTTTCCACCGCGTCAGTTTCGTTCCCAGTTCTTCGTCAGTTGCAATAAACACCTTCCATCCAATCTTCTCAAACTGCTCAAAGAAGGGCACAAGAATGTCACTCTCGGCAATGCCGCATTCACACCCCACTTTAACAATTTTGTAATCATCATCAAAAACAAACGGCGCATTTCTACAGACAGAAGGGCGATTTTTATAGACCGTGCATCGGTTATTTTTATCCAGCGCAGGACAGCCGCCGTCAATATTGAGAAGGTAGCCGCCGCCCATCCGCTGCTTGAGTTTTCCGTTTGCGCGCAACTCTTTTTCTTTTTCTCCGACAACAGTTTTCATTTCTTTTTCTGTTAGAATAAGAGAATAATTCTTGCAGCAGAAAGCACCGCATTGTTTGATACAACGCTCTCCAAGAATTTTATTCGCCTCGTCTCTGATGGCGAGCACGCGCGGGTCCATGGGTATCATCGTATGAATTACTCAACTTTTGTCGTCGCAATCGGCTTGTCCCCAACAATAACCGTGTGCTCGTGCTGGCTGATGAATCCCTTGTTTTTGTCAACGAGCGGTGCATAGCACTTGACGGATTCAATCCGCTGGAGCTCCATTAATGCGAAGTTGACTTTCGGCTTCCCAAATAATCGTGTGAGCCAGCGGGTGGTAAAGGGAAGCCCCTTGTACGTTTCAATATGCTTGAGAATTTCACGCGTGAACGCACTCCGCACGGGCTTTTTCGCAACCTGCATAAAAATTTCTGCTTCTCCAAGTTCTTCAATCATGCCGGCACCCATTGATGCAAATGGCTCGACCGCGAGGAGCTGGCCGTCTTGGAGTTTTGTTTGTGCGCCGGTGTTGAAATTAGGAACTGACGGACTGGAGTGAACCGTGTAGATGTCCAATCCGTGGCCAGAAAGATTTTTTACGGGCTTGAAGCCGAATGATTCGATTGTTTCTGCGATGACGCCACCAATGTCTGAAACAGAAACACCCGGCTTCATCATCGGAATAACTTTGTCTCTCGCTTTTTTTGATGCCTCAAGCAGATTTTTGTAGCGGCCATCGTTGGAGAGATCAACGGTGAGTGCATTGTCTGCCATGCAGCCCTTGATGTGCACGCCGCAGTCCAGTTTTACAACCATACCTTCTTTGAAAATTGTTTTGTCTTCATCGGTGGGGCAGTTATGCGCTGCGGTTTGATTGAAAGATACCTGCACGGGAAACGCCAATCCTGATTCTTCTTCTCCGTTGAGCAATTGTTTGATTTTTTCTTCGACTTTGTCAGAAACTTCAAGCAGGGATTCACCTACTTTGACGAGTTTTTTTCCGTACTGCAGCGCTTCGCCCGCAATTCTCCCTGCTTTCAGAACGTGCGGTTTTGTTTCAGGAGTGACGATCATATGTGCTACAGAATGGGGCGATTATTTAAAGTTTTAGCCCCTTTTTCCCCCTTTTAAACCTTTCGCTTGATATCACTAATGAGTAGAAAGGTTTTTATACCTCTCCCGTTCATCGCAGGGTATGGATCCGATTCTGTGCAAACGATGCGGCGACCACATCCGCAGCCTCAACAAGCTCCGCAAGTGGTGTGTTGACTGTCGTACGACATTGACGAACGAGCGGGCGCGACTCAGGAATAAGGCGCAGCGGATGAGAAAGTAATATGGGACTTGTCTCAAGAATTCTTTTGGCACTTACACTCGTTGGAACACAGGGATGTTTGGATAACCAAGAAAGACCTACTCGTTTGGAATATCGTTCATGTGTTTCGCTTCCTTCGGTCATGTATCAATTATTGGATCAAACATTAAATGATGGCAATTTTGTTATCAGCACGGGAAGTTTGAACACGACAATGAATGCGCCCCCCTCTCGCCCAATAGTTGAGGGAAACAACGAACGAGGAGAGCATGTTCTCGTTCAATGCATCGACTATTCGATCAAGATTTGTGATGTTGATCCGCATTTTGGTCCTTTTCCGGAGTATGACGGATGGAGCTGCACGATCTTATATGATGATTCTGATTCTACACGACAAAGCACCAAGATCATCCCAGAAAAAGGGTTCAGCGCCTATGCTCGTGGTGGAAGCCCGTTTGTTGGTTTTTCTCGCGTCGGTGAAGGGTGCAGTGATCTAAGTAACCCACTAACTGACTATTGTGCCAATGAGTGTGAATCATTTCTTGACAAAGCGGTGAATGGGCTGAAACTGGCACATCGTGCTGCAATGGAGGCAGCCGGCCAAGGAGAAGATTCCTTGAAGGATGAAGTGTGTAATCCCTAAAGATTTTAAACGACAATAAACAGTGAGACCACAAACTATTTAAAACACAATTCCCCTTCTTTTAGTTGGTGATAGTATGGGTTATCGCACTGGCGTGATTGAGCGTGTTCCACGCGAAAGCAATGGCAAAGTGGTTGATGGCACCATTATTGATGATGATGGCACGCCGTTAAAATTCCGCTGGCCTGCAGAATGGAAACACGGCAACATGGGCATGAAAGGTGCACGCGTACGTTATCTGATGAGCGGCAACAGGGTACGTGGATTAAAGAAGGGATTTACCGGCACGCATCTGGCGTCGCGGCATGATTGAAACACGCAGATAATTCTTTATTTTTATTTATTTCAGCCTTACAACTTCCAGATTTCTTGGGGCAACCGTCTCAATCGGATATTGTTTGTGGATGCTGCTGGCAAGGTCAAGAATTCTCGAATTTTCGCCGTGGTTCAAAATGATTTTTTTCGGCCGCGGGTCGCACTTGTGCACGAAGTTCATCAGCTGGCGGCGGTCGCAGTGCCCTGAAATTTCAAGCTTGCTGATTTCCATTTTGCATTCGACAATTTCCTGTGTTTTGCCGTCACGGAACATGAATTCGCGCTCGCCGTTTTGAATGCGCCGGCCCATACTGCCTTCGGATTGATACGATGTGAAGATAAGGGCGTTGCGCGCTGAACCTGCAAGGTTTCTGAAGTATTGTACTGACGGGCCGCCGACCATCATGCCGGAAGTTGCGAGGATGACGCAGGAACCGGTGTCTTCCAAAATTTGCGTGCGCTCTTTCTGCGAGCCGACGCGCTTGAAGATTGGTGATAAGAACGGATTGCTGTCTTTGTGGAAAATTTGCTTGCGCACCAGCGCGTTGAGGAATTCTGGATACGCCGTGTGAATGCCAGTCATGTCCCACACAATGCCGTCAACAAACACAGGGATTTCCTCAATTTCTTTGTTGCGCACGAGTTTTTCAAGGAGGAGCATAATTTCCTGGGCGCGCCCGCAGCCCAGCACTGGGATGAGCACTTTTCCTCTGCGCTCAATGGCGCGCTTGATGACATCCTTGGTAATTTCGTCTGCTTCGTGCTCTGATGGAAGCACGTTGTCTCTGCCGCCGTAGGTCGCTTCAAGGAGCATAGTTTCAAGTCGTGGGAAATACGTCGCCGCAGGATCAAGAAGATGTGTTCTGCCGTATTTGATGTCGGCAGTGTAGAGGAAATTGTGCAGGCCGTTGCCGATGTGGATGTGCGTCATGGCGCTACCGAGAATGTGGCCGGCGTCGTAGAACGTGATGCGGATGTCAGGCGTGATGTCAGTCACTTCTTCGTAATCAAGGCATATCATATTCATGACCATCTTTTTGACTTCTTCAGCAGTGTACAATGGATCTTTTCCTTCGTTTTTCATTATCTTGATGAAGTCCAATGTTTGGAGAACAGTGATGTCTCGTGTCGGTGAGGTGCAGTAAATTGGACCGTCATAACCGAACTTGAACAGGTACGGAATCATGCCACAGTGATCGAGGTGCGCGTGCGAAAGAATGACTGCGTCAATTTCATCGAGTTTTACTTCCGGCGCGTCGAGGTACGGATAGGAACCTTGGTCCATGCGTGCAGGGTCAATGCCGCAGTCCAGCAGGATTCTTGATTCAGGTGTTTGGAGCAGGAAGCAGCTTCTGCCAACTTGCCGCCCAGCGCCGAGCACGGACAGGCGAACCCATTCATCTTTTTTCTCGCGAATCCAGCCGTCGTACACGCGGTGGCCAGTCTTGTTGAGGAATTTTCTCCGTGCTTCGGAATGTTCGTAGAGAAAGTGTCGGATTTTTTCAATGATTTCTGACTTGATAGCAGGCGTCCGGCGGATGAGCGGTACCCACATTGTTTTTTCGCGGATTTCCCGCAGCACTGATCCTTGTTTGCCGATGGCAATGCCGGGCTTTTCAGTTTCAATCACCACTTGGCTTCTGGACGCGTCAAAGAAGATGTTGTCAATCTCTGCCTCTGCTGGCATGACTTTTTCAATAATCTCTCTGGCTTGATCCTGATCAAGCGTGACTGATGGATCGGGGCGCAGCTCAATGCGCTTTTTGAACATGCTCACGACATTGCGGATAGTGCCCTGATTATCAAGGAAGTATTCTTTATCCTTGGTGTAGAGCATGATGTTTGCTCCTTCAAAACACGCGTCGCTGATTTTATCGGGGGGCAGATTTGCCAGAATTTCTTTTAAGATATTTGCCATATATTATTCTCCAACTCACGAGAACGTGAGTGATGCTGAATTTGATACTAAATTAAATGAATATTAAATGAATAAAAGATTTGTACGAGAGTGAGATGTTACTGAATTTTATACGGAATTTCGCCGGTTTCAACCAACTTGAATCCGTCTTGGGTGATGGTGGTGATGTCAAAGCCGCAGCCGGATGCCGAGTCACGCTGAACCGCTGCATTGAGCGCTTTTTTCGCCAGCGCAATGCCTTCATGTATGCTCATGTCTTTTTTGTACATTGCCTCAAGCACACCGTACACGAAAATGCTGCCCGAGCCGTCAGAGCTGTAGTCATCCTCTTGTGTTACGCTGCCGTCAATGCCAATGTTGTAGAGATAGTACCCAGAATTGTCCTTGCCGCCGAGCAGGAAGCCGACAATGCCCGGGAGCATCGACATTTTTCTGATGTTGTAATAGGAAAGCCCGGCAAGCATGTTTGCTGCTTGTTTGACCGTGACATCTTGATGTGACTGGATTTTTTTGAGCTTGAGCTCTGCCCGAAAAATTTTGGTCAGGAGCTGGGCGTCTGACACAAGGCCGGCAATCGTGACTGCCATAGCGTCATCTACCTGGTGGATTTTCTGCGTGCGCTTGTCCACAATCATATGGCCGGCGGTTGCCTTCTTATCAGCAGCCATAACCACGCCATCTTTGCAGATAATGCCGATGGTTGTTGTTCCCGTCTTTTTAACGTTGGTATTATCCATTAAGGACACCTAAGAATTCCTTCAGAACGTATCCGAGAAGGATAGTATTCATTTGGGGTAGGTGGTATATAAGGTTTGCGGTTTGCAAGGCTGAAAACAACTGTTGGAAGTGGTTAGGTTTATATATGAGTGGGTATAAAAACGAGAAGTGTGGAGCTGAGAGAATGAGTATACATGATAATCGGAGATGCCCTGTTAAAAGAGGAGACCCTCTTACGGAAAAATCATCTTCTTTAGATGTGAGACTTCTCGCAGATGATTTGACAGAACATACGGGAATAACGTATAGAGCACGGTTTGCAAGTTATCCGGCGCAAGACCCGCGAAGACAAGCAGAGATTAGAGGGTTGAATTCTGCGTTGTATGATCAGATGAGTAGAGACAGGCAAAGAGCGAGTGAGAGCAAAATAGAGAGACCAGAAGAAAGATTGGTACAGCGAGCTTATTCAGCAGTCCTGTCTTTATTTGGAGAATATAGATAGAAGAGAAAGGAAACATAACCACAACATTTAAATTCTGTTAAGTGAGATATCCTTCCATGCTTGACATCTACTGGTCAAAACTGTCAACCTTCGAGAAAGTTATATTTGTGCTCGGCTGGTTTTCTGTATTTAATGCCGTATTCTGGGTCGCGTTTATTGTGACGTACATTATCGGCAAGGAGCGCGGCGGCCGTTATAAAGAATTTTTCAACCCGCACACGCTGAAAGTGCCGTATGTGTTTGGGTGGATTCATCTCGTGCTGATACTGCTCTGCCTCATTGTTTTTATAACGATGTTCTCGTTTATAGCAGCGATGATGAGAATGGTTTGGTAGAAAAGAAGAAATAATTTGTTGAATGATGTTTGTTGTTTTACTTTCTCGCCTTCTCAATTCTTCCTTTCAGAAGTGCGTCAAGTGATTGGTCATTTACTTTGATAACCTGCCAGCGGATTCCTGAAAGATCTCCCTTTGAGCGCCCCATTTTGCCGCCGATACATTCAATGAGCACTTCGTCGTGTTCGTCCATCATCTTGATGGCGCCGTCGCCGGGTGCAAATGAAGTGACTTGCTTGCCGTTCTTAATCAGCTGGACACGCACGCATTTGCGCATTGCGGAGTTCGGCTGCTTTGCCTCGAGCTGGACTTTAGCGAGAATGATGCCTTTTGCTTGTGATGCTCCTTCGAGCGGGTCAGACTTGTACTTGAGCCCAAGTGCGCTGCGCTTGTACCACTTGTCATACCAGCGATGGATTGTTCTCCGTGCCTTGACTCTCTTGCCGGCACTCAAGCCGGTTGTTTTGTGACCCATACGACGATGGAAAAGGAGGGGGTTTATAAAGCTTTTTGTGCTTTTGTTGCTGGAGGCGGTTCGTTTCAGCCGATAGAGTCAATGATGATTTTTTGTAAAACGAATGTGATTCAGCGTCAGCCAAAGACGGTAACGGCAAGAAACGAACTGGTAAGGAACTGTTTCGGTGCTGTAGCACTTTAAATCAGTTCATCAGAGGCGAAAAATTGGCGCCAATTTTTCGCCTCACGGGAAAAACAGAATGTGCAACAGGAGTTTTTCCTTGCCCGTAGCTTGCCTTCAGTGTGTAATTCGTTTCTGTATTGGCTGATTACTACGCAAAACAATATAAACTCTTGATATCTGCAACGCACTGTGGTCGACCGCCAACTTCTTCAGGAAATTGAAAAAATAAACAAAGCCCTCGAACGGGAAGAAATGCTCATCATCGGCGCGGACTGTGAGATTACCTATTCCGGCAGGGCAGAAACAAAACTGGCGCAGGGCGACCGTGTCATCATAATAAAAAGCGACAAGACGCTGCTCGTGCACCAGCCGCACGGCTCCAATCCTATCAATTACATGAAAGAAAATTCCAGCCACCGCATCATTGTCGAAGATGAAATGGTCGTGCTGAAAAGCAAAAATGTGCCACTCAACGAATTTGTCGATGTGCTCATCAACAAGATTCACTTTTTCAACAGCGCCAAGCTTGCTGACGGCACAAAAATTGAGCTGACCGGCAATGAAAAAGACATGGCTGATATGATTGCGAAAAATCCGGCAATGATAGAAGCCGGGCTCCGGCTCGTTAAACAGGAAGAACAAACTGAATATGGTTTTATTGACGTGCTCTGCCACGACACAAACAAAAATCTTGTCGTCATCGAATGCAAACGGTACAAGGCAGACTTCAAGGCAGTTGAACAATTAAAACGGTACGTCGAGAAAATAAAAAAAAGCAAGGGAATTGAAACCGCACGCGGCATCCTCGCGGCGCCAAGCATTTCAGACAACGCAAAGGCAATGCTGGAAGAGAAAGGATTTTCTTTCTGCGCCATCGAGCCACCGCGGTACAAGGAACGATTCAGAAAAGGACAGAAAAAGTTGGGAGAGTTTTAATCGGTATTCTGTCATCGAAAGAAAAAAGTCGTTCCGACACAACCGGAAATCTTCCGGAAAAACAATAAAAATTCGGAAAAACACGTCTCGCTGCCGGAATTATTCCGGAATCGCCGGAAATCTTCCGGATTTGACGACGAAAAGTTTATTAAGAAGATATGCGTACGAATCGTGATGAACATGACAGCACAAAATAAACCAACCTATTTTGACCGGTTCGCTGAGTTTATTGTAGAAAAAGGCCCATCGCCCAATTTTTGGTTTGTGGTGTTTATTATCTCATTTACCACGTTGATTATCTGGCTCATCCTGAAAGGGCTCGGCATCATTAATACGCCGTGGTGGCTTGCGCATCTGCCGTATCTTGTAGGTGCAGGCTCGTTGATTTCGTTTATTGTCATGCTGGTTGAAAAAGGAATAGATATTGGAAAGATGATAGGAAGGTTTGACATGCGCCTCCATGCTGTTGAAAATGGGTTACACGAAGTAAAAAGTGACGTAAAAGAACTGCGAAATGACTACCGCACTCATCTGGTGAAATATCATGCGTGATTATTCTACGGGCGCGAATCCTTCACGAATCAATGCATCATGGACGTAACTGTCGGCATTTTCTGAACTAAGACGGTTGAGATACGCACGAAAAGATTGGTTTATAGTTTCATTCGGGGGAAATAAGAGATACGCACCTTTAAAATACCGTTGGAAACTAAGATAGGTGTGTGCATCTGCCTGATGAGTACCAGTATGTGGATGAATATAAGACGGCACACCAAGAATTTCAGGATGGTGAATAAGAAGAGGAGTGTACCGCACAAAAGCGAGGGCAACACGTACGTCGGCAAAAGTGGTAGGGTGAAAAGGGTGTTGAGAAATAAAAGTGCGGGTAGCCTCGAAATGTTTGACTAAAAAAGGCACGAGTGATTCATCATCAGAGTCACCAATTCTGAAACGTATGTCAGATACAAGATCATCACCAAATCGCGCAGCTCGCTGAAGCAGGTACGTACCAACCGCATTGACGAGAGGTGAACTTCCTTCAGATTGGTCAATCCTGACGGCACATTCATCGATGACTCCTCGTTCATTATGGAGCTTAGTTGCGTAGGCAGTATAGATTATGCCAAAGTCAGCAATGGTAAAAGGGGTATTCACACTTTGAGCACTATAGAAAAAAATCTGAAGTGCAGCGTCAAGATTGCCCAAAGAAACATTCTGATCAGCCATTTTTTTCAGCCGAGGATCCGATCGATCAAAAAGGAGAAGGTTAAGACCGGAAAAAATGCCGGGTTCAGCTGTTCTTGTTCCATACTGCTCAACCAGCTTGTCCAAATCTGCAGAGGGTAAACGATCGTAGTGGGTGTACCAAGTAGTGCACTCTGCTTCAAGATTAGCAAGCACATCATTCATAACTTGGTTGCGGCAGACCACACGAATCAGACTTTTTTGTTGCTCAAAAATGCTGACCAAGTTCAAGCCCTTCCACTGGACAGGCGTCTGGGTTGCATAACAGAGTTGTTCAAAGGGTGCCTCGATAGGTGGCCCGTTGCCAGAAGAACCGGTTAAATAATCCCAATAAAATGACATGGCGACACCGCACCAGTCAATGCCTTTGGGTATGCTCATGGGATACAGCATGCCGTTGTCATAAAATCCAAGCACGCCCCGTGCCAGTTCTTCATGCAGGCGAAGCCGCGCACGCTGATTTTGGTGTGCACCCAATTCTTGTGAATCACTTTCAGGCATGCGCACACCCATAATAATAGGGGCTTCAACAAGCTCACCGGTCGGTGGAAGATCTTCCCCAATGCCAGTTGTTTTGAGAAAAGAATTTTTCCCGACAACACCGCGCTGGTACAGCGCTGCAAGTTCGCGGGGCAAACGATCAAGTGAAACACCTTGTGAACGGAGGTAGCCTACCACCAAAATTTCTGGCGGCGCAATTATCCCCTTGTCTTTCAATTTCGGGTCATTCACCAGCCCAATGTGGTTGTCAACAAATTTCACACGAAAGAAGGAATTGTTACGAAGATCATCCTCGAGCGAAACGTGAAACTTCGTCCGTGCAGTGCAGTTGTAACCCCGTTCTTGCAACAGATCAATCATGCGGCCGTAATCATTTATGGGATCGCCGAACGCATGTTCGGGTTTTTTGGTTGTTAAAAAAGAAGTCAAATCGGCATCAGCCGGTGCTGAAAGCCGAAGTGCTTCACGCTGTTGCGCATACGTCTGCTGGAGTTCAGGCAACCGCTCAAGCGCCACGGGGTCGTTGAGTGCTGCCTCATACAGTTCGCTCCGGAGAAAAAAATCTGAAAAAGGAATACTATCCAGCGTGCCATCGTGAATGTCATCAACAACTGTGTTGATAAATGCTGATTTCTCTTTGCGAACTGCATCAATTTTTTCTTCAAGTTGTTCAGCACGCGCACGTGCGGCTGCACGCGATGAGAGCCAGGTGTCAGAGCTCAACAGGTGGTGATTGCCAAAGAGACTGACACCGACATGGAGGGCGGCGGAAACAAGCAGAGGAATGCCGTACCGGCGAAAAAGCGAGTTCATAGGCATTTGAAAAAGGCAGAGGTATTTAAACCTTTATAAAGAAACGTCTATAATTGCATAGAGAAGAATCCTCAAAACCCCTTTTTTTAGAGTACTGCCATTGCTTCGGCAAACCGTTTCTTCACCACCAAATAATCCGCCACCAAACCCAACGGCGGACACAAAGAATCTAAACTGCGCACGGTTAAATCAGATTTTGCTCGCTCATACTGGGAAACAGTGCGTGGTGAGAGCCCGCTTTTCCATGCTAATTTTTCGATAGTCAAACCAAGACGGTTTTTTTCCTGAAGAATAACCCGACGGACATAATTATCAACAGGTTCGCCGGCAAGAAAATCGTGCACACCGAGATTTTCAGGCTGATCCGTTGGAACGTGATATAAAACCACAGGAATGAGATCAACACTGTGCGCAATATTATGCAGAGATTGAAGATGGGGACTCCGCATTCGACCGTGCTTTTCTTCAAAATACAGCCTAAAATGAGAAGCGGAAAACGTCGTCATGCGCGCTATTTCTTCCCATGATTTGTGCACGACGTTTGGCAAATCACGAAACCGTTCGACAAAAGAAGGATGTGTCATGGTGCATCAAAAGTGAGAAGTGTGGATATTAGACTACCCGTATTTCCTTAACCTCAAAATACCTGCGAACATTCGTCTCAAGATTACGAAGATTCTGCGCGTTGCGGCCAATCAACAGCCCTTTTGTTTTCATGTCTTGGCTTTCGAGATAGACAATCGCTTCTTCTTCCCGAATAGCATCAATGCGGAGAGGCATAATCATGTTCTTGATGAATTCAAGCTTTTCCGGATGGTATTCAATGATGCGAATGCGTCGCTTGAATTTTTGCTCCAGAAGGTGAACCATTGCCCCTGCTTTTCCCACCGCCTTGCCAATCTGGCCGGGCTGCACCACAAATGTTAGAAGGGTAAGGTGTGTATCAACAAAACAATCTTTGGGCGACGCGCCGGTTACCTGCTCAAAAACAGCCATGTACTGCATGAGAGAGATATCATATTTGATGGCGGTTGTCGTCATGGAAAATCCTATTTTTTCACGTCTTTTTTAACGCCTAACACAGAAATAGAAAACTGTTTCTTGCAGATGATACCCAACTCTTCGTTTGGTACTGCAAGCTCTTCAACTTCGGTTGATGACAACTCTGCATATTTTTTCACGTCGGTTTTGACTGATGCCGGGCAATTTGAGGCAAGATATACTTTCTTGACACCGCCCTGTTTTATCTGTTTCAGCGTTTCTTTAGTGCCAACGTATGCTTTTCCTTCTTTGACGAGTTTTTTGAAATCTTCCATGGTGTCACCAGTAGGTATTTAGTTTTAGTTGATTATTTTTTTACTTCAACAACAAGGCCGGGAAGGCCCGTGCCGACGGGAATAGGCTGGTTAATCATCACGTTCTCAACGACTGAAGTGAGTGTATCTTCTTCGCCGATGAGTGCCGCGTCAATGATGTGCTTGATGGGCGTTTCGAACGACGCGCGTGCAAGGACCGAGGATTTCTCGCTCACAATGCCGTAGCGCGTGATGCCTTTGATGCTGCCAGCGGTGCACATCATGTCAGCAACAAGCATGATGTGTCGCCTGTCAATGTTCAAGCCCTGGCTTTCAATGACTTTGAATATTTCGTTGATTGCTGCCTGGCGCGCTGCTTCAATGCCGAGCACACCGGCAATTTCGTAGAGGTCATTGGACACGGTTCTGGTAGTGTCAACAAAGTCGAGTGAGAGTATTTTTCCGAGGTTGGTGCCGGCAGTAACGATAATAAATTCATCGCCGCGCTTGACCGGCAGTACTTGGGTAATGCCCTTGATGCCCTGCAGGTACGCCTCTTTTATTTTTTCTTTGAGTTTGTACAGCTCATTGAGCCCTGCTTCTTTTCCAGACGCCTTGACAAAGATAGAACCATCTTTTTCCTTGACGGAAAGCTTGACTACTTTTTCAAGCGCCTTGATAAAGCCAGCGCGTGTCATGCCAATTTCACGGAGTTTGTTTTCATCGGGGCGAATTTCAATGGTGAATTCGAGCATGTTGATGATAAATTCTGAAACAACTTCTTCGACCGTGGTTTCTTTGATGACGAGCGCAATGCGCTTGATGTCCTTTCCTTCGCTGTACGGCGGCTTGAGGTAGATTTCCATCATCGGCGTGCTCAGATTTTTTCTGCCGTCGAGAATTTCAATAATTCTCGGCAGGCCGGTGGTGACGTTCATTTCCGCAACGCCGGCAAAGTGGAACGTGTTAAGGGTCATCTGGGTGCCGGGCTCGCCGATTGATTCTGCACTGATAACGCCGACGCTTTCACCGGGCTCAACTTTTGAATCTTCATATTCTTTGACTGTGGCATCGAATACTTGTTTGAGCTGTGTTTTTGTGGCGTTCGCCGGAAGATGCTTCTTCATATCGCTGATAATTTTTTTATTCAGCAGAGGAAGGTATTCTTCGCACAGTTCGTTCACAGTATCAGTCGTCATGGTGTTCCTCATTCTCAGTCTGCTTCAGTGCCGCAGATATGTTCGATGATTCGTTTCACATTGAGCTTGCCGCCCTCGCTCTTGGAAATGTCAATGCCGTCTTCGCCGTACAGGAACTGGATAATTCTTCCTGATGCGTCACGGACCGTGTGGTCGTATTCAACGCGCAGGTCCTGCATCGCATTGGCAAGCCGCCTGTATAAATATCCTGATTTTGGAGTACGCAGTGCGGTATCCATGAGGCTGTCACGGCCGGTCATTGCTGCGAAGAAAAATTCGTGCGGCGCAAGGCCGGACTTGAAGCCGTTGCTGATAAAGCCGCGCGCTGCTGGCATGAGATCATCTTTTTTGAAACAGGAAAGTGTTCTGTTGGAAAAGCCCTTGCTGATTCTGTTGCCACGCAGTGCCTGCTGGCCGACGCAAGCGCCAATTTGTGCCATGTTAATCGGCGTGCCGCGCGCACCGCTCTTCGCCATGGCAATGGTGCCGGTGGTGCCCGGTGCGTATTCAGTAACGAGATTACCGATTTTGTTACGCGCGGTGTTCAGCGCTTCGAGAATGCGAAGCTCGAGCGTTTCAATGAGTGTTTTTCCCGGGAATGTCTCGATTTCCTTGTTGTGGTACCGTTTGATAAGCATGTCCGCCTCTTCTTCGGCTTGCGCCTTAATGGCATTGATTTTTTCAACTGCTTCCCGAGGAAGATCCATGTCGGAAATTGCCGTCGAGAAACCGTACTTGCTCAAGGTGAACACGGCAAGCTTGCACATTTTTGTCAGCACATCAAGCGTGAAGTGCTCGCCGTACTGCTTGTGCAGGTTGCGCAGCATAAGCCCTGCGCCGTGGCCAAGGTTTGCAGAGTCCATGACTCCCTTGAGGATTTTTCCTTTGCGGATAATGAGGTCGGGCTCTTCTTTTTTCTTGTTTCCTTTGGTGAAGCCGGAAAATCTGAAATCCGCAGGGAGCAGGCAGCTGAACACGTCTTTGCCCGTGACCATGTCTTTGTTCGGCAGGCGGGAAAAATCGTTGATGCCTGACGCGGAAAGCAAGTCAACAGCATCGCGGTGTTTCATGACCGTGTCGTCGTGGGTTAGCACATAGGATCCTGAAATTGCGTCTTGAATGCAGCCGATAACGCTCAAGCCATACCGCGGGCTAATCATCTGCAGGTCAACCATCATAAGCATTTCTGTTTCAGCGCGTGCTTCTTCAGTTTGAGGAATGTGCAGGTTCATTTCGTCGCCGTCAAAATCCGCGTTGTACGGATGGCACACTGCTGGATTGAGGCGGAATGTTTTGTGCGGCAACACGCGAATGCGGTGCGCCATCATTGACATTCTGTGCAAACTGGGCTGGCGGTTGAAAACAGCAAGGTCACCGTCCATGAGGTGGCGCTCAACAATGTATCCCGGCTGAATTTCTTCGAGCAGCTGCTCTTTTGTTTCGTCGGTGATTTTCTTTTTCTTGCCATCCGGCCGTGTAATATAATTGGCACCTGGATAGTTTTTCGGGCCGCGCTCAATAAATTGTTTGAGGTACTCCCGGTTCCATTCAGTGACGCGTTCAGGAACCGTCAGTTTGCTGGCAACAATTTTTGGAATGCCGACCTCATTCATCTTAATCATCGGATCAGGAGAGATGACGGTACGTGAAGAAAAGTTTGTGCGCTTGCCGGCAAGGTTGTGCCTGATGCGGCCTTCCTTGCTTGTAATGCGCTCGGTAATTGTTTTCAGCGGCTGGCCCGAGCGATGGCGTGCTGGCGGGAGCTGGGCAACATTGTTGTCGAAAAACGTGGTGATGTGGTATTGTAACAAATCCCAGAGATCTTCGATGATAATTTCAGGAGCACCGGCGTTGATGTTTTCAAACAGGCGTTGGTTGATACGGACAATGTCGCCGAGCTTGTGGGTTAAGTCATCCTCACTGCGCTCGCCACTTTCAAGAGTGATCGATGGGCGAATGGTGACGGGAGGGATTGCCATGACCGTGAGTATAATCCATTCCGGCCTGCTCACGTCAGAATTCAGGCCGAACATTCGGCAGTCGTCATCGCTCAATTTTTCAAGTCGTGTTCTGATTTCAATGGGTGAAAGCCGCTTGTCATTTTCCATGTAGGTGTACGGCTTGTCGAGTGAAATTTTGTATTGTTTCGCCTTGCAGTGCGGGCATTTGCTGATTGTTTTCAGGCCGGCAATAATTTCCTTGATTCTTCGGCGCCGCGCTTCAAGGCCGCCTTGTGCTTCTGCTTCAGCCAGCACTTCAGTGTACTGGTCAACCTTGTTTTGTGGAATAAGCACTTTGCCGCACTCGCGGCACGCGCAGCGGAGCATGGTGAGGATGAGCGGGACAAATTTGATATGGATAATCGGCCGGGCAAGCTCAATGTAGCCGAAGTGGCCGATGCACTCTTTGAGTTTTGAGCCGCAGGTCTTGCATTTCAATCCGGGATCGATAACGCCGAGGCGAATGTCCATGAGGCCGCCGTCAACCGGGTAGCCCTCTTTGTCGTAGAGTTCCGGCGTGACAATCTTTGCAGAGGCCATGCTCTTGATCATTTTTGGCGAGAGCAGTCCGAAGGAAATGCTTTCAATTTCTTTGTAGGGGTAGCGTTCGCGGTCCATGGTGTATCAGTAGTTTGTGTATGTTGTTGTTAGTATTTTGTTTTGAGTTTCAATCGTGGATAAATTCCCAATGACTTGAATTCGTCAAGGATGAGCTTGAAAGCATAGGACAGTTCAATGTCGCTCACCTCGACGTTATCGCCGCAGAGCGGGCACACTGACTGGTCCTTGAATTCATTGTAAATCGCAATGGTGCCGCAGCCTTCGCACACCGGCACAATGGTTTTGTCGGAATCAAACCGCTCCTTGAGCAGCAGCGATGCGCCGTGCGCAACAAAGGTGTCCTTTTCCATTTCTCCCAATCGCAGGCCGCCTTCTTTTGAGCGCCCTTCAGTGGGCTGGCGCGTGAGGAGCTGGATGGGGCCGCGTGCGCGCGAGTGAATTTTGTTTGCGACCATGTGTTTGAGTTTGAGGTAGTACATGTTGCCGATGAAAATACGCACGGGGTAGCGTTCTCCGGTTTCTCCGTGGTACATGCTTTCAGTGCCGTTTTCACGGAAGCCCATAGAAAGGAGTTCCGTCCGCAGCGATTCTTCGGACTCGGCGTCAAACGTGGTACCGTCGACATACCGGCCGCTGAGTGAACCGACTTTGCCGCCGATCATTTCAATCAAGTGTGAAACAGTCATACGTGATGGAATACCGTGAGGGGTGAACAGGATATCAGGAACAATGCCTGATGCAGAGCAGGGCATATCAGCGTGGGGCACGAGCAAACCGACAACACCTTTTTGTCCGTGGCGTGATGTAAATTTGTCGCCGATTTCAGGAATGCGCTGGTCTCTGATACGCACCTGCACGAGCTTGTTGCCCTCTTCGTTTTCGGTGATGGCGACAAAATCAACAATGCCCTCTTCGCCGTGCTTCATTGAAAAGGAACTTTCACGGCGAGTGGTTGAGGCAAGGCTGTACTCGTTCATGCCGCTCAAGAAGCGTGGAGGAGAGCTTTTTCCAATCACCACATCGCCTTCAGCAACTGGCGCTTCAGGATAGATAATGCCGTCCTCTTCAAGGAAGCGGTAATCGTGCTCTGACTTGTAGCCCTTGACTTCTTTGTCAGGAACGCAAATACTGTCAGTGAGTCCGCCGGCGTAGCGCAGCTCCTCGACAATCGCGGGCCGGAAATAAGTGGAACGGCCAAGGCCGCGCTGCACTGAACCAAGGTTTAAGACGATAGCGTCTTCCATGTTGTATCCCTTATAGGCCATGACTGCAACGACGAGATTTTGACCAGCCGGGTGCTTGTCATATTCAGTAAGATCATTAATGATGGTTTTCACAATCGGACGCTGGGGGTGGTGGAGAATGTTAACATCCATGTCGATGCGCACGGGGAAATTCGCTGCGTAAAAGCCGAGCGCCTGTTTCTGGTTTTTCGCGCCCATGGCAATACGCGCACCGGGCGAGTGGTTGGCAAACGGCACGAGGCCGCCGCAAATGCCGAAAATAATAGTCGGAGAAATTTCAAGATGGGTGTGATCTTTAGTAAGTTCTTCTTCAGTAAAGGCGATGAGCGTATTTTCTTCCTCGAGCGAGTCGAGGTATTCAATGACGCCCTGCTTGATGAGGTCAGCAAAGGTGATTTCGTTTTTTTCGAGCTGTTGCAAATGCTTTTCGAGGAGGAGTGATTTACCATCCTTTGCCACAATCAGGGGCCTGCGAACTCTGCCGCGGTCGCTCTCGATAAATACCTGATTGCGCTGGGCATCAAACCTGATGTTGAGCGCGCTGCTTAATGCGCCTTTTCGCCTGCTTGAAACGACTTTGTCGACGAATTCTACGGGATTTTCAATAGTCCCGACAAATTTGTCGTTCAGGTACACTTCAGCGCCGTTGGTTTCAGGTTGAGCCATTGTTGTGTTTCACCGATGAATGTGGTGGATGGTAGTATGGATTTGTTAGTTGATACTATTATTTGATAAATTTGAGGCCGCACTCTTTCAGCGACTTGAGGATGGGCGCCTCGGGCTCCTCGGTTGTGACTTGGGCAAGCATTGCCAGATTTTTACGCAGGCCGATGTTGGTACCTTCAGGAGTTTCAACCGGGCATAACCTGCCGAGATGCGTCGGATGCAAACCGCGCGCCTCGAAGTTTTCCTGCGTTGCGCTTAACGGCGACACGACACGCTGGAGGTGACTCATAGTTTCGGTAAAGTTGAGGCGCTGGATACGCTGGCTGATGCCTTTGCGCGAGCCAACCCAACTGCCGGTTGCCAGCGAGCTGTAAATTCTCGACGTCAAGAGCTTGTCGCGGATAATGACTTTTATCGACGGGAATTTGCCGCGCTTAACAATGCGCTGGAAATTGTAGAGCAGGTCGCCAATCAGCACTTTGATGTTGGCGCGGAACAAGTCAGCCATGAGGTCGCCGCTCAACTTGAGGCGTTTGTTCATGTAATGGTCCTTGTCATCCGGCGGGAGCTCTCCACGACTGACAGCGATATATTTGCGCAGGATTTTGCAGAGGTTGAATGATTTTGAAACGCGGTCTTTTGCCTCAAGGCCGAGGTGGGGAAGCAGGTATTTGTCGAGGAGTTCGCGCATGCGCTCAATTCTGATTTCGCGCGCCTGCATGATGCCGATGTGCTTTGCAAGCCAGTCAAGCGCGTCGTCTTGTGTTTTTGTTGCGACAAATTCATACAAGTTAACAATGATTTCGTCGTTCTGCGTGCCGGTGCTGATGGTTTTCATGATTTCATCATCGCGCAGCATGCCGAGCGCCTTGAGCACCATGATGATGGGTACACGCTTGACACGGGTGAAAGTGAGGTAAAACAATCCATTTTTCATGCGTTCGAACGTGTGTGGAATTTTGAATGAGCCGCGCTCGGAAAAAAGCCGGCCGACAAACGCGCTGACGCCAACGGTTTCTTTTTCGACGAGCAGTTTGTTGGCCGCGAGGTCTTCGACGGAGATCAGCACTTTTTCCGTGCCGTTGATAATGAAGTAGCCACCGGGATCGTCCGGGTCTTCGCCCTTTTCAATGAGCTCGTCCCGGTTAAGCCCTTTAAGGTGGCAGTATTTTGATTTCAGCATGATGGGCATGCTGGCGATTTGGGTGGTGAACATTTCGCGCCGCACACCGTTGACGTGCGCGGAAACTTCGATGAAGCACGGCGCCGCGTAAGTTATTTTTCGCAGGCGCGACTCAACCGGAAAAATGTTTTTCTTGGAGCCGTCAGCTTCAGTAATGGTTGGCTTTTCCAGCCAGATTTTGTCAAGCACAATTTTGAATTCGTCAATGTTATGGGGAATAATGGTGGGAACGATGTCCTTGTTTTCCTCGACAATGCGCTGGAGCTCAAAATCAAGGAAGTTGTTAAACGACTCAATGTCAGAACCAATCAGGCTGTTTTCCTGAAAGTATTTCGTGAGCAGGACGTGGCTGTACTTACGCATGCACAACCCCCCGGTAAAAAATCGCATCGCCCGCGGTTGGGCTTTTGCGGAGAATCTTGACGACATCGCCTGGCTTGACACTTAACGGTTGGATGGCAGGGTCGGTCGGCAGAATTTTTGGCAGGTCTTTCAGCGTGATGTGGTACGTTGCAAAGAGCTCCTGCTTGTCTTTGTCAGAGAGCTTCTGGTGCTCAGGAATCAGCACGTGATTCGTGACGGAAACGACAGGTGTTTTTTGTTTTCGTAGCATGTGCTTCCTTCCCTATCTTTCTTAAAAATGCAACGGGCCGGACGAGACATTCATCAGCAGATGTGCCGTGCACACCACTGAATTTGAACTCGCGACCACTGCATCGCTTCCAAAACACCCCTTCGTGTTTTTGTTAAAAGTGCAGTGCTCTACCAGGCTGAGCTACCGGCCCATAGCATATGAATAAAACGCCCTGGCCGGGACTTCCATTCGGTATGTCGCCGGTAGTCAGTTGCTTGTCGTCGACAAACGATACCGACCAACGACAAACGGATTTTGAACCCGGGTCGCAACCGTGACAGGGTTGCGTGCTAGACCGGACTACACTACCAGGGCATTTGAACAGTATATGCTTCCGTACAGCCTGCTGACAAGCATTCGAGTGGTTGTCGACAAAAAGCTGTAAGAAAGATTGAGCTCATATAGGTCAAAAACAAGGAGGTTATTTATAAAGTTTGTGGTTTTGGCGGTTGGCGTGATTCACTTCAACACATTATATAAGTCAGTATCCTGTTCAAGGATCCTTCGTGCGCGGTAGACGCGAGACATCACGGTGCCGTCAGGTAGGCTCAACGCTCTGCCCGTTTCGTGATAGTGAGATTCACCAAAAAAAGTGAGCCATGCTGTTGCGCGAAAATCACCGGGAAGTTCGCCAACCGCACGCTGGGCACGTGCCATGATTTCTCGCCGAGCAACAATGGTTTCAGGTGTCTCTGGATGGCTTGCTGCATGGAATTCAGGATCTTCATCCGACGTGAAACGCTCCCACTCAATCTTTTTCTGGTGATGATGGTTAAGGAATGAGCGGACAGCAATTTTGTACAGCCACGCGCGGAGATTAGTGCCAGTTTTGTAGCTATCGTGAAAGCGGGCAACTTTGACAAATGTTTCTGAAAGAATGTCATCTGCATCAGCCCGATGAGCTGTTTGTTTGAGCAAATAAGCGTAGAGCTCGTCTCGGTACTGGCCAAACACGGCACTCAGAGGTTTGCCGTCTAAGAAAATAGTTTCTTTAGTTTTTGTGGAACGAACCCGATCATCAAGCGCAGCACATTCATCAGATACCATCGGGGCGAGAAAGAAAGAGGAGGTATAAAAACATTTTGAATTGGTGATTAGATCATCCCTTCAATCGCGTGCAGACCTCA
Organism: Candidatus Woesearchaeota archaeon; assembly: GCA_030651375.1. Lineage (NCBI taxonomy): Archaea > Nanobdellati > Candidatus Woesearchaeota > Candidatus Woesearchaeota archaeon. The sequence continues at coordinate 68,816 of JAUSFM010000016.1, forward strand.
TGTACCCCCAGCAGCTCTTCAGTGCCGGACAGCATGTCTTTCAGCTTGACTTTGTTCTGCGCAAGTTCCTGCGCACCGATAATAAGAACATAGGGAATGCCGAGCGCGTTGGCATAGTCCAAATTTTTGCTGATGCCTCTGCCGATGATATCGATGTCAGCGTTGATGCCCTCTTTACGGAGTGTGCTCAAGATGGTGAGAGATTCATTGAGCGTTTTGATGGGGATTAAAAAAACCTGCGTCACGGATTTTTTCATAGGCTCTTTTTCCGCGGCACGGATTATTTTTAGCTGCTCAACAATCGGCTCAATGCCGAAACTGATGCCCACTGCAGGATATTCGCCGCTGCCCAAAAAGGTGCCAATCATTCGGTCGTAGCGCCCACCGCCGGCAAGAGAGGATTTCACGTCGCTTTCAGACGAATCTTTGAGGAACACCTCAAACACCGGGCCGGTGTAGTATGCCAATCCGCGGGAAAGCGTCGGCTCGAATGATACATTTGCCTCGTCACCGAGCCGGTCAACATAGGCAAGGAGCTCTTCAATCTCGCGCAGGCCTTCTTGTGCAGCGGGTGTGGTAATTTTTTCGCGGAGAATGGCAATCTTGTCACTGTTTTTTCCGGGCAGTGTCAGTAAGGAAAAGAGTTGCTCAACTTGAGTGGGAGAGAGCCCTTTTTGTTTCAGTTCTTTTTTTACGTCAGCAGACCCAATTTTTTTGAGTTTGTCAACTGCCACGAGCACATCGACATTTTTTTCAGTGAGTCCGAGAAACGCGAGCAAGCCATCGAGAAATTTTCGGTTGTTGATTTCTATGGTCACATCGAAGTTTATTTGGTGGAAGAATTTTTGGGCAAGCACCACCAGCTCGGCATCAGCCAGCATATTTTTTGTGCCAACCACATCAACATCACACTGCCAGAATTCGCGGTACCTCCCGAGTTTTATCGGGCCGTCGCGAAATACTGGGCCGATTTGATAGCGCTTAAACGGAAGTTTGAGCGTTGGATTCATGCCAAAAAAGCGTGCAAAGGGAACGGTGAGGTCGTATCGAAGGCAGAGATCACGCTCGCCTTGATCTTTGAGAGTGAATGTTTCTTTCAAAATTTCTGCGCCGCCGGCATATTTTGATGCGAGCACGTCATACCGCTCGAGAATGGGCGTTTCCAGCGGAGAAAAGCCGAACTGCTCGAACAAGCGAACCAGCGTGGCGATTAGTTCATTGCGCATAATTTTTTCTTCCGGCGGAAAGTCCCGCGTGCCGCGGGCGCGCTGGAGCTCAAGTTTTTCAGGCATGGTTTTCACGTGGTGTTCTGGTTTTTATATAGTTTGTGATGGGTTCAGTAAGACACGATAAAAGTCGCGCTTAAAGCGTTCCGCGTCAATGCTTAACACAAGATTGCAGTTTGGTTCTTTAGTCGGCCGTTGGCGCAGGTCAGCAATGGACATGCCTTTCGTGAATTCACCCCGCGTCTCAACGCGCACATATGCAGATTGCTGATTGGTAATGTATGTTGGATCAATTCCGATTCCGACAGCAACCGGATCGTACAATACCCCGCCGCCAAGTCCTTCATTGGCGAGATAGTAGCGAACATAGTCCGCAACAAGCTGACGCAGGCAATTACCCTCATCCGTTGCAGGAAATGAGGCAACCTCAGTAGGAGTCATGACTGCTTGCCTGCATACATTAACAGGGACGAGTGTCTTCGGTGGCCCATCCGCGCTCATCACATAATCAGCGGCTTCTGGATCACAGCAGAAATTAAATTCGCCAACAGCAGTGGTGTTGCCGTAGGTGTTAATGGCGCCACCCATAATGACAAGATCTTTCAGCTGCGCAAATGCAGACGGCGATTCAGAAGCGAGGTTCGCCACATTCGTCAAGGGGCCAATGGCAACGAGCGTTATTTCATATGGATTTTTTTGTATTATAGAAATAAGTGCGTCAAGCGCGTCGCCTTGGATGCGGGCTGTTGGTTCTCCCTGAAAAAAATCAAACCCACCAACCTGAGACTGAGCAACAAGCGGACAGAGTTCTCCGCAGAGTTGTTTTTCAGCACCCTGATACACGGGCACTGTTCCGCCGAGCATATCTGAAAGTATACGCGCGTTTCTTGTTGTTTGCTCCAGCGAAAGATTGCCAAAGACAGTCGTCAGTGCACGAATGTCAACAGTGCCTAACTGCGCCGCGTACAATATTGCCAACGCGTCATCAACGCCCGGATCGGTGTCTATAATTATCTTTTTCATGGTTTCTCCTCTTGGGTGTTTAAACAATAATTCACCGCCACAACGGCGTTTACCTTAATCGTATCAATAAGAGGAACGCTCACATCATCCTGCGAAATCAGCAAAGGCAAATCCGTGCAGCCGAGAATAACGGCTTCAGCACCGTCCAATTTCAGAGAGTCAATTATCAGGAGAAGCGTTGTTTTGTCGCCCTCTGTTTTTTTGCCGTTGAGAATATTCATGATTATTTCGGTAATCATCGTTTGCTGCTTTTGTGTTGGCTTGATGATGGCAACATTTTTTTGTTCCAGCTCAATATCAAAAATGCGCGCGTTCATTGTCGCTTCAGTTGCCAGCAAGCCGACCGACTTGAATGGTAAAGATTTTGCTACTTCCTCTGCAATGCTGAGAATCGGAATGGCTGCGAATTTTCTCAACTCCGGCAAAAAACGCTGGACCGTGTTGCAGGCGATAATGACAAAATCTGCGCCGGCAGTGGCGAGCTGTGCAATGCCTTCGTTGAGAAGGATCATGGTTTGCTCCTCATTTTCAACGCGTTCAACAACATCAGGAATCGGCTTGCTCACGATGATGATTTCGGGAAAATCCGCATCGTATTTCGCTCCGTATCGCTGCTGGAAAATACGAATGATTTCCAGATAGGTAGCTGCCGTTGCTTCCGGCCCCATGCCACCGAGGATGCCGATGGTTTTGTAGATGTTGCACTTCTTTGTGGACACTTTTGAAAAAGAAAAAAGAGGAGGCATTATTTCACCTCCAAAAGATTTTGCATGCGAACCGCACATCCAATCAACGGCTCGTCTGGCTGGCGAAACGGCGCAAGGTATTGCCGCACGTACGCGGCATATGGTTGGTTGGCAAGCTTCTCCTCCACAACTCCTTCAGCATCTTTTGTGGTGATAGATGATCCATCGTCTGCCAAATAACCTGGCTTGCCCGTTGGCGGCAAAGGCGAACGAACTGAAAGATAGGGCACACGCATGCATTCAGTTGCGCCAAGAATCACAGCGTCGAAATCACGCTCGCTCTCCGGACCGAACTTTCCCTGCACAAGCTGTGTTGCAAGAAGGTATAACGCCTCGGCAGTCTCCAGTGGCAGATAAAATCCACGAAAAGGGTTATCAGCCGGCGGACTGATTCGCGCAACAAGTTCAGGACATTCTTTGGTTAAGCGATCCACATATTCAAGCGCACCATCAAGTGCGTTCACATACGATTCATCTTGACGAAAGACCATTCGCGAGTCAAGATATCGTGCGGTAATACCGCTTGCCTGAATAAGCCGCTGCAAATACTGCGCACGTTGGTCACAATTTTGGCGAATGTCACTGCGTTCCGGCTGATTTTGCTCGTCAACAAGAATCTCGAGCAGCTGCTTTCCGTTGATTGTTGTTGGCAAACGCTTTTTTGGCGTCTTGTTGACAATCCAATAGCCGCTGGCATCCCAGATAAACCATTCAGCGCCGGTGAGTTGCTGAATGCGCTTCATCCATGAAAAATAATCCAGCATATCAAGACGCTCGCCACGTTCTGCAAGGAAACGATTATAACCAAAACCCATAAAAAGTTTCTTAGGCATATCACCGCGTGCGAGGGCATTTTTCTCAAAATCAAGCGCCCGAAGTTCAGCAATGAAGACCGGGCGCAGGGCGCTCCATAATTGATTGCTGTCTGCCTTTTGTTGATTGCTGTTCTGTTTGTTCCATCGTTTTCATCTCCTCGTTTAACGCCCGCCGGCTTTTTTGTTTTTGTTTTTTTGGTTTGATTTTTTTTGCTGTTTGTTTAGGTTCACCGCAGGGATTCGCACCCTGTCCTCCAGCTCCACGGGCTGGCGTGCGGCTGATACACCACGGTGAACATGAGCATAGCTATCGCTACAGTTTTGTTTGAATTTTATCCGATTAGTTTCTGAACAAGTCAGAAAAATTAGGGTGGTTGAGAATAGGTTGGAGGTCTAGCGCGGCGGCCAGCTATGAAAGAAGCAAAAACTAATAGATGAAAAAACGAGTGATAAAAAAGAAGTGCAACTATCAGAAAAGCGATTTTTACCGACGATGAAGACAATCACCGAGTGTCAGGTTAGGTATCATTTTAAGAGTGGAAAGTAGAGTAAGTATTTAATCCTTTCGGTTTAGTAGAGTTTTTATTTGCCAAACTTACTCATCCCACACGTGCGACTCCACGCACTGGCCATGCTTGCACTCTGAATCCAGCGGGCATTTCACATCCGATGAGATAAGAAAATGCTTTTTGTCTTTTTGGTCGAAGGTGCAGGCGAACAGGCGCAGCGTGCGCTTGGTTACGCAGAGGTCAGACATATACACCGTGCGCAGGTGGCCTTTGTTCACCACAATTGAAACCTCGCCGGCGCCGAATGTCGAGCGGTCTTTGCAGGAATAGACTTCTTGGTGTTTTGCGCCGCTAAATTCATCGCGTAAGTTTTGATGCACCTCATCAACAACCGTCCCAGTGAAAGATGATGCACCGAGAAAAAGCATGGTAAAAAAGAGCGAGACAACAAAGAGAGTGATGAGTTTTTCGCGCATGCGCACTACGGATGAAATGGAGAATATAAAGGTTATTGAATCGGGCCAATTTCTGTGTTCAGTTTTTTAATTTCACGCACTGCAGCGCCGGCGTAATCAATCGAACCAAGAAATATAGGATCGATAAAATCGATATTGGCATGCTCTTTTCTCCACGCTTCGGCAATGCCGGATGAAGAGTTGATTCGACAAATTCGCAAATCATAGCCAACACGACGAAGAACATCAGCAACTTCAGCAGCCGAGCCGCCCTGCGCACCGACACCTGGAATGAGAAGTGGGATTTCTTTGCCGAATTGTTTCAGTTCTTGCGCAATAGTTTCAAGGTCGTGGATGCTCGTGGCGCCAACAACCGCACCAACGCCCGGAACATGCCAGTCAGAGCGAATAAGATTGGCAACTGAATGATACAATGATGCTGGCAATCCGGTTTCTTCGTCTCGGACTGGCAAACCCTGAAGTTCATTCGCACTTGGATTTGAGGTTCTGCACAATATATACACTCCCTTACCACCTTTCTCCGGAGCGCAGTATGCAGCAAAGGGTCTGATGCTGTCGCTGCCGAGGTAGGGATTAACCGTGAGCGCATCAGCACGTTTCAATTCGAAATCACCGTAGGCATATCGTTCTGCGGTCTTGCCGATGTCGCCGCGTTTTGCATCAAGAATGAGCGGGATTCCTGCGTCTTGATAATAATCAAGAATCGCGCGAAGAATCCCAAGACCGCGAAGCCAATCGTGCGTTTCGCTCATGCCCTCAAAAAAACCAAGGTTGGGCTTGACTGCCGCAGGCTGTATTCCCGTCCGCCGGATTTCGTTAAGAATTTGAAAATAAAATTCCCGAACCGATACAGTAGGTGTTGTTGTTTCTGTTGGATCAATGCCCATGCAAAGAATGCTGCCTGTTTTTTCTGTTTCTGCTTTCAGTTTGTCAACCCAATTCATTTCGCTCATGGTGCACCGCCGGAATGAGTCCACCCCGCTGGATTTTTTTGCCAGTCGCGAACAAGGCGTTCTTGATCGGGAGAAAGATAGTGACGTTCGACGGCAAAGCGCACGAGCGTGGAAAAATCAGTGAGGGTGCTGAGTGCACACCGTGCGTCGGTGAAACGACCATCAGCTTCAGCCCATTGATAGGTTGTTATGGCAAGGCACTGCTCAACAATGCCTCCTGCGGCGCGCACCTTTTCTACGGCTGCAACTGAACTTTCTCCGGTACTGATGTGATCCTCAATAACAAGTGCCCGCTGTCCGGGTTGGAGATCCCCTTCAACAGCTTGTTTGGTGCCGTGGCTTTTCGGGTCACGCACATAGGCAAAAGGAAGATGCAATTCTTTGGCAAGAACACGCCCCCATGGAATGCCCGCAGTAGCGACACCGACGATAGTATCATACGGTTGGCCAAGATCCCGAGCGCACTGGGCAAAATAGGTATCGATATGGTCGCTCAAAGCAGGGTAGCCCATCACTCTCCGATTGTTACAATAGATCGGGCTTTTGATGCCTGAACTGAACGTAAACGGCTCATCAGGGCGAAACAGCACGGCGCCTGTTTCAAAAAGAATGCGTGCACTATCTTGTCTGATAAATTCACGTTGGTTTGGATGCATGTGCCCAATTTTGGCAAGGATGTTTAAAAAGATAGTTGTGAACGAGTAGTGATTATATCAGCCCAAACAATCCTTTTCCTGACACGACAACGAGCGTCACAATCGCCCCTGCAAGAAGGCTGCCGGCGAATGCTGACAAAAAGAGTGTTTTCTTTTTCATACCAAGAATGTAGGCAACGAGCGTACCAGTCCACACGCCGGAGCCAGGAAGGGGCACGCCGATGAAGAGTATCAAACCATATGCACCGTATTTTTTCAGGTACGGCTCGGCTTGACGCTGTGCTTTGGTAATGTAACGAGTATAGAAGCGCTCAAACCAGCCGAAGACAAGAAAGAGATGCACCATCTTGTCAAGGAAAAGATACACGAGCGGAGCAGCGAGAAAGTTGGCAACCGAGCAGACGGCGAACACGATTGGCCACGGGAGTTGTGCAACAAGAATGCCGTACGGAATGCTGCCGCGGAGTTCTGCAATCGGCGCGATGGAGATGAGCACCATCTTGACCAGTGCTGCGACAAGCGCCATTAGTTGCCTCCGATTATTCGTGCTGAAACAACTTTTTCAGCGACGTACGGTTCTTTCAGCACCGTTGCAACAAACAGTTCAGGCGTTCTGAAGCGCCGTGGCACGTCTGCAAACATCCTATTATTTTTTTCAAATGTTTTTTTGTGGACTGATTTGAAATGGGCAACATGCTGCGCAAATGAAAGTGCCGGCCCAGCCATGCAGCGGGTGGGTGGCAGCACTGCCGGATTGAGAATAAAAAAGAAGAGTGCTTTCGTGTCCTTGTCCCAAATCCAGCCGGTGTCGTAGAGCTCGAATTCATGGTCGCCGAGCTTTTTTTTCAGGTACTCAAATGATTTTAGCAGTTTTGCCCCAACCACGTCTTCCTTGCCATGCTGCGCAGTGATATCAATCATGACGAGTTTGTGGGTTCCGGCACGCTGTTTGATGTCCTCAAGTGTCAGGTCTTTTTTGATGAAAAAGGCAATGGCTGGTTTTTTGAGGAACTGGTGCGCCGCAATCCTGAATCGTTCCCATTTTGCATAGTCCAACGCAGCGGCTGCATTGCGCTCTTTCTGGATGGGGTCAACAACAATCAAGGGAGACTGGAGCTTTGATGCATTGAGCGCGTGGAGCGCTTTTCCGCGGTGTTTGTTATAAAAGTCAATGACGTCTTTCGCTTTCCAGCTCTGTGCTGCTTTCAGGAGAGGAACAAACCCGCCGTAGTAAATCGTCAGGATGTCAACCACATGGCCGGAAAATCCTTTGATGTATGATTCAGCGCCGTACACGCCGGCTGCCTTGCAAAAAGATTTTGTCAGCTTGATTTCATCGGCAAGCGATTTCTTTTTTGCAATTTCTTTTTTGACCCACGCGACATGCAGCGGACTGCAGTCGGTAATGTTCACCGCGGCACTCGGCTCGTGAATGGCGAGCACGGGGATGATTTCAAACCGGAGATTCGCTGCGGGCTGGGTGAGCGTCAGCTGGAAATAGTCGCGTGAGCCATGCACGCGGGTTACGGAGACGTGTTTTATTTTTCCAAGAACGTGCCCGAGTTTGGTTGAAATGTCGCTGGATTTTGATGAGTAATCAAACGCGACAAACACGTCAACATCATGGTCGCCTGGAAGATACGTGTTTTTTGCGAGCGAACCGCCGATAATGACGCGCGCTTTGAGCTTTTGTTTTTTCAGCTCGTATTCCAGCGCGCCAACAACGTGTTTCACCTGCCCCATAACGGGCTTCATGTCGGCATGGAGGCGTTGTTTGGCGAGCGAGAGCACGGATGAAAGAGACGCGGACGTAGATGAAGGAGATTTTTTTCGTGCAGCTGCTTTTTTGCGTGCTTTTTTTGCCATAGCAGAATAATCAGCAACACGCTATAAAAAAGTTGTGGAAAAAAGACTTAATAGTGTTTTAAAGAAACAGATTTGCCAGTGAGGTATTCTTTTTCAGCTTCTGCAAGGGCTTCTTCTTCATCACCAGTTAAGGCAGTATCAAGATGCTCTTTGATGTAGCTTACATCTTTTCTGATCGCTTTCAGTTCTGTATAGAGCTCTTCAGTGGTGACTGCTTCTGCCATGGAAAAGAGAAAGGAACGGAAGTATTTAAAGGTTACGGGATTTTTCAATAAAAAAGGTGTGGAAAAAAGAGAAGAAATTTTATTGCTTGCTCATTTCTGTATAATGGCAGTTGCCGCACGTCTGCCGGTCTTTGTGCTTTGCCATCATCACGCCGGGGCCGCACTTGGGGCAGAAGCGATTTGTCCGGTCGAAGCCGCCGCCTTTGACGGTGTAATGTTTGTAGACTTTGTAGCCGGCGTTTTTGCCTTTTGCTGCGGGTTTTGGTGCTGATTTTGCGGGTGCTTTTTCTGCCATGATGATTCACCTTGAGTGTTATGCAGCGGGCTGTTCAGCTGCTTTTTTGGTTCCTTTTGGTTTTCCTTCGAGAAGCTTGAGGTCTTTTTCGTCGGCGTAAATGTGTGCAATGATGCGTGCCTTGCGTTTGCCGAAGCGCGTGTAGATGTGCCGCACGCTGACCAGTTTTTCGTCGGCGCCGACTTTTTTTGCAACCGCTTTGGTGAGGTCAACGCGCGAGGGCGTTGCTGCATCGTACGTTGCTTCGAGTGTTACGCGCTTGCGCGCGAGCAATGGTGTTTCCCGTTCTTTGAGTATTGTTACGTCCATGGGTATCGTGTTTTTGTTGTAGTATTTTTTATTTTTTATCGTATTTTAATGGCGTATTCGCCCTTTTTGTCAAATCCGCATTTTTTTGCAATGACTGAGTGTTCAGGATCGAGGATGTGCAGTCGGCCGTGCCATACGGTTGAGACGAGCGCTGATTTGCATGAAGGACATTCGCTTTCCTCGAAGAGGAGCCGGCATCGTTTGCATGCTTTCTTTTTTCCCATAGCGCACCTATATAGTTATTTTGCTTCCTTGCCGCGCTGTTTTTTTTGCGGAGCTTCTTTTGCTGCTGGCTTTATCGGGCCTTTGACGTCTTCGTCAATCCATTCAACCCGGCCCAAAAATTTCTGGCGCATCGTGAGCCCGAGTTTCGGGTTCGCGAGGTCCTTGAAGCTGACCGCGATGATGCGCGCTTTGCATTTGTCGTTCACGCGCAGCACGCGCTTCGTGTCCTTGCCCGCGAGCGTCTTGTCTTTGGCGAATGAAACGAAATCATCCATGGTCTGGCTAATGTGAATCATGCCCTCAATGGGGCCGAGGTTGACAAACGCGCCGAAGTCGGCGATGTCGCGGATATTTCCCAGCGCGACTTCCTGCAGTTCGGGCTTGAAGGTGTAGAGTTCGAACGTGGTATTGAAATACGCGGCGCCGTCAGTTGGAATAACGGTGCCGTCTTGGATGTCATGCACGTCGGCAACGTCGACAACAACGCCGAGCTCTTTTGAAATGAATCCGTCGTATTTTTTCTTGATGCGCTTGATGACCGCTTCTTTCGTCGGCAGATGAAAGAGTTTCGGCGGCACGCGGATGTGGTCGTTGATGGTTACTTTGTAAAACATGTATAGCACCGGATTTATAATAATTTATAACATTATAACATCATAATTATAACATCATAAGGTATTTTTTTTGTCGAAGGACAATGACGCTGATGCCTGCTTTTTTCAGGCGGCTGCGCAACGCCAAATCTTGGGTTGCGACAACACAATTGCCCTGTTTTTGAGCAACTGCAACGATGGCATCGTCGGTATGTTTAACCGCTGTTGGGAGGGTATTTATATTTTTTGCCTTTATGAGGCTCAAGGCGAGCTTTGCAGCCGACGCCTGTTTTCCCGGCCTGCCCTTGATGATTTCCAGCTCGGCGAGCGTCGGGCCAACAACAGCAAACTGGTGTTTAAGCGGGTATATCCGCTGAATTTCGCTGAAGATGTCCACGCCAAAGGTTGCGGGAATGAGCAAAAAGTTGGTATCAAGGATGACGGTTGCGGGTGTGGTGGCCTGATGTTCCATTTCTCTCATTTCTCTTTATAAATCAATGGGGGGTTTAAATAGGTTTTGGTCGATAGACCAAAAACAGGGCATTAAACAGCAGCACCAGCACGAGCACCGACGGCACCGGCGCAAGCAGGAGCAGAGCAAGCGCAGCAGCACGCGGAGGCGCAACTGTTGATGCAAGCGCGTGGCCCGCGTGAGGAACAAAAAGAAATGCAACATATCGCAGCACCAACACTCCAGCAAAAAGCGCGAGGCACAGCACGGCAAAGGACAACGTAAAGGGGAGTGGTATCAAAAATCCTGCAAGCAAAAATACCACGAGCGACGCTGCGTTAGTGAAATGACCCATGAATAAAGCAACCGCTGTTTTTTCTTTCAGCGACACCGTGCCAAACAGCACGCCGAATGCGGTGACCGCAAACAGGCCGCTGCCGCCGAGCTGGTGGGCAAGCACAAAGGTGAGAAGCAGTGCAGCAACAACTGCCAACGGCGACCAGAGATGCGAATGTACCGCACGCATAAACCGAAACGTGAGTAGGCACACAAACAGGGCGACACCAAGGCTTGCCACAACTTTGAGCAGTAGTGCAGGCAGGCCAAGGGGCATCAACAGTGCGACCAGCACGGCAAAAATACTTACTGCGGGCGCGGCGTCATGCGCGTGCGCAACAGCCGTGATGATGACCGCTGCAACAAGCGCCGCAGGAGTTGATTTTCCCGTTGCAAAATAAAAAGGAATCGAGATGAGAACAACGCTGACGAACCACGGAAGAATGCCACGAACAAAACCACTCACGTGCTTTTTCAGCGAAACCGATGAGGCGGCGCCAAAAAAAACGAGCGCAGCGAGCAGCAAAATCAGTGAGTGAAGCGACGCAGCAGGAATAGCCAATGAGGGCGAAAGAACCGCACGAAGAATAATTCCCAGCACGACAAGGCCGAGCAAAAGAGCGGATTGTTGAGCGGATTGTTTTTTGCCGTGAAGCACTGTGGATGATGCCATTGATGCCATACCTGTTTTTGAGTGGGCAGGATTTATTAATGTTGTTCTCGGCGCCAACCAAGCCAGCCAACAAATCCCCACACAAGAAAATATCCAATAATCACAAAGTGAAACACAAAGCCAGTGGCAATGGCAACTTCTTTTGAAAGCCCGAGCATGACAAACGCGAGCGCCCACGCAGCTTCAATCGAGCCAAAGCCAGCAATGCCCTGCACCGGCAACACCGTCGATAAAATCGGAAACAGAGAGCCAATCAGAATGTACCAGCCGCTGACTGGCAGCATGTGCCAGAAGATAAAATAAATCATCAGAAATTGGGAAATCCAGAGCACGATGCTTGACAGCGAAAGCATGATAATCTTCGAGCAGGTGTGCTCGCGGCGAAATGAGTGAACAAATGAATGGAGCATGCGAAGAATTTGTAAACGTGAATCAGCAAACCGCCGGAGCCATGGCTCGCAGAGAATGAGAGTGATACTGCCGACAATGAGCACCCCGAGCACCACCCATACTACTGGAATCAGATTTTTGAAAAATACTGGCAGTGTTGCACGCGCCATGAACAGCGCGACAAGAAACAGAATGATGAGCGCAATGAGGTCAAAAATTCTGGTCAGCACAAGCCCGGCGGTGCTCTGGGCTAATGGAATGTTTTTTTTCTTGACGAGATACACATAGGAGAGTTCTCCGAGTCGTGCAGGGAGCAGTGAGTTAATCATGTTGTGAATGCATACGACGAAAAACAGCACGCGTAATCCAAGCTTTTTGTCGAGGAGATAATAAAACCGAACCGCTCGAATCAGATAGCCCAATGCATACAACACAAACCCCAGCGCAACCCCGATGAGCGTGACGCGGGAGAACGCATCAGCAAGGTCACTGATGTTGATGGAGTGAAAGAGAAGCCATACTAACAAAACAGAGATACTGGTGAACAAGGCACCTTTGATTAATTTTGTATGGTCCATGATGAATAAAGAAGAGAGGGAGTTATTAAAGGTTGTTCAACTCGCCACATTCGCGTACATCAGGCGTTGGGTGTTGCCACCGGTGAACTCATAGTCGACGAAATTCTGCTGCGAATGGGCAACTGCTTCGTTAAGCGAGCTTTCATTGAACGTGCCGCCGCGCTTGAGCAGAAGATAGACGGGCGCAATGCCGTTGCCCGTCGGCACATACGCAAATTGCGCAACATGGTAGTGCTGCTGGAGATACTCCCAGATGTCTTTTTCCTGCATATATTTCATGCCCCACTGGTACAGGAACACCCACTGGCCATTTCGCTTCTCTTCGACTTCCTTAAACTGGGTGACGTTTTTAGTCATGTAATAGCCCGTGCGGTCAGCATGCCACAGCACGCCATAGCTCTGGTGGCTGGGATGGAAAATAGTTTCATTGGGAACGGAATGCGTCCGGATGTAATCGCCAGCGAGGTCGAGACCGACAAATTGTGTGTTGAACTGACGTTCCCATGCCGGCTTTGCAGCAAAAAAGTACATAACGACAAAAGCAACCAGCAGTGCAACGCGCACTGCGGTGAGCCAGTGTGCATTCTTGACGCCCATAAAAGTGAGCAGCTTTGCAATACTCGACGCTGCAAATACCACACCAAATGCAACGAGGACGGCAAACAAGAATACCAGTGGATATTGGTGGTAGCTGTGCCCCTTGAGCTTAAAGGACATGACGGCAAACCAGACAACAGCGCCGAGGATATACGATACGATAAATCGGCCGGCAAAACTGTCGTTGAGTTCTGCCGATATGCGCCTGCTTTTTTTTGTATACAGGAACAAGAAGAGCAGGGAACTGAGCAGTGCAACAGCCACGCCGCCGAGCGTGTAGTTGTCCGCAGCAAACGCTTTCATCGTTGCCCAGAATTCGCTGGTAAACAGCACGCTGAAATTAATGAGGCGAACCTGTTTGCCGACGTTAAGCGTACCGAGCTTTTCTGTGTACGAGTTGGTGTAGCCAACCCAGATAAAAAGCATGGAAAAAATGATCGCAAAAACAACCAACTGTTTCCAATATTTTTTAAATTCTTCTTTCTTCATGAGCCGGTGCCAGGGAAACACTGCCGCCATCGGAATGCCGATGAGTGCATTGGGATATTTGCTCATGACGCCCAGCGTCACGCTGAGAGAAAACACAACAAGATTTTTCCATGATGGTTTCTCAATCCAGCAGAGGTAGTAATACACGCCAACGAGGATGAAGAAGAAGCCTGGATTGATTATATCTGCGCCGGTTCTGCCGAAAAAAACAAGGAGTGGATTCAGCGCAAGCAATGCTGCAGTTGCCAACGCGAGGTCGGTCCGGCGGAACAATTTTTGCACAATTAAAAATCCAAACACCACGGCGCCGAGCACGAAAAAGATGCTGACGAGCCGAGCCAGAGCAAGCGAGGGGCCGAAGAGCATGAACAAAAACCCAGTAACAATCGGCCCGGTCGGAAGTGTATCTCCATGCACGCCTGATGCAGGGTCGTTAATGCTGGGATAATCCCAGTGCGGCACGAACAGGCCTTCGTAAAGGAAACCATGTTTGGCAAAGTTACGCGCTTCGGTCAAGTAGTGCGTTTCTTTCCAGTTGTGATAGCCCACAACAGGATACGAAAGATGATACACGCGAACATACAATCCAAAAAGAAGAATAATGCCGAGAATAATCCACACGCGGTTTTTTTGGATGAATGAAATGGCCTGGCGAAGGTCTGCTTCAGGTGCTGCGGATTGGGGATGTGAATCGTCAGTCATGCGTCACCATGATTTGTTAAAACAGTTTTAAAACAATTAAAAAAACAATTAAAACATTTTGTCAGTCCATGTTTTTGGTGTTTTGTCGTTGATAATTTCGAGGTCGATGTGGTACTTGAATTTTTTCGGGCCGCGCTGTTTAATCCACGCAATCATTTCAGCAAGGCCCTGCTTGAGTTCGTATTTGGTCTGGTAGCCAAGCAATTTTCGCGCCTTGGCGGCACTGCAGGTTGCCAACTTGACTTCCTGCGGCCGGTCAGGAACATGCTGGATGTTGAGCTTGAAGTCAAGGAGGTCAGCAATAATCTGCGCGAGCTGGTTCACGGTAATCGGCTGCTCGTCCGGGCCAATGTTGATAACTTCGCCCACTACATTTTTTTCAAATGCCATTTTTTCAAGGCACTGGATGCAGTCCTGCACAAAGCTGAAACAGCGCATTTGTTCGCCGTCCCCGTAGATAATCGGCTGCCTGCCTTGGAGCATCATGTTAGCAAAAATAGAGGCAACATTTCGGTAGGGGTCGTCGTATTTCTGGCGCGCGCCGATGATGTTGTGCGGCACGGCAATAGTATATTCCATGCCGTGCGTTTCGGCAAGGTTGCGCAGGAGGAGTTCAGACGCATACTTGCTAATGCCGTAGGGATCCTGCGGCTTCGGCGTCATGTCCTCGGTAAACGGAATGCGGTCTTGGGTGCCGTAGCGCGCCATGCTCGAGCACATGACAAAGCGCTTGACGCCGTTGGCCACTGCAGCGCCAATCATTGAGGCGCTGCACTGGTAAATATTTTTCGTGACAAAGTACGGGCTAAACACGCTCAATCCTTCGTACGCGGTTGCGGCGCAGTGGTACACCACGTCAACATTTTTGGTGATTTTCACCATGGAATTGAAAAAATTGCAGTCGTACTGGTAGAACTCAACTTCCGCCGGAACATTGTCCAGATACCCACCAAGCAGGTTGTCGCAGCCAATGACTTCATGGCCCTGTTTTAAGAAAGCATCAGCAAGATGGCTGCCCAAAAATCCTGCTACCCCGCTGATGAACACACGTTTTTTCATGCAGTGCATCCGATTTGTAGGGGGTATAAAAAGTTTGTTTTCTCAATATATAAAGGCACGCATAAAAATATAAATGAGCAGGCACTTGAAACAGGAATGAAAACAGGAATGAACACGTTCATCGTCATCGCCGCGTACAACGAAGAAAAAAGCATTGTTCGGGTAGTTGATGGCCTAGTCAGCGAGGGCTACCAAAATGTAGTGGTGGTCGATGATGGCAGCAGCGATGCAACCAAAGAAGCAGTTGCAGAAAAAGCACAGCACACATCAAGTATTCACCTGCTCACTCACTTCATCAACCGCGGACAAGGCGCTGCGCTAAAAACAGGAATTGATTATGCACTCGCACAGGGAGCAGACATCATCGTGACGTTCGATGCCGATGGCCAGCACAATCCGAAAGAAATCAAGCAGCTTATTGCGCCGATAAAAAAAGGCGAAGTCGACGCTGTTCTCGGCTCCCGCTTTCTTGGGAAAAAATCAGATGTTCCACCCCTCAAGCGCGCCGTTCTCAAGGGAGGCATTCTGTTTACCTGGCTTTTTTCAGGCAAGAAACTCTCGGACACGCACAACGGCTTTCGCGCCCTCTCGAGAAAAGCAGCGCAGCAGATTCAAATTCGCCAAGACCGTATGGAGCACGCGTCAGAGATTATCGACGAGATTTGCAAAAAAAACATCCCCTTCACTGAAGTGCCGGTCACGATACAGTATTCAGAGTACGCGCGCAGAAAAGGGCAGAGCGTGTTCAACAGTTTCAAGATTGCAACAAAGCTCATTCTGCGAAGAATGATGCGATAATTCGGTGAACCTATGATACTCGACCCGTTGAGCATTGCAATTTTGTTTTTCGTGCTGTTCGCCTGGAGCAGGGCTGTGCTGCGCTTCAAGGAAGGCGGCATCGGCTTCAAAGAATTTTTTGTCTGGACTAGTATCTGGGGCATGGTGGTTGCACTGATTCTCTTCCGTGACCGGCTTGGATTTTTGACGCGGTTTACCACACTGCAACGCCCCATTGACGTTATTCTGGCAGGGAGTATTATTCTTCTGTTTTACCTGCTGTTCCGCATCTACGTCAAGATTGATACGATGGACCAGAACGTGACGAAGATAGTGCGGGAATTGACGCTGCAAAAGAAAAAGTGAACAACAAGTAAAAAAGAGCAAGGATTATTTCTTTTTCTTATACACTACCACATACGTCACAATACCTGACAGAATTAAAATGCCAACAATCGCAAAGAAACTCTGAAGCCCATGAAGCGACGCGCCAAGATACGCAAGAAGAAAGCACCTGATGTAGGAGGTAATAAACGTAATCGGCAAAAACTTTTTTTTGTGAAATTGCATCATGCCGGCAGCGTAGCAGATGATGTCAGATGGATTATTCGGAAGCACGCGAATCCATAAGATGGCAGTCTCGTAGTGCTGGAGCCGGTGCATGATATGCTTGACTTTTTTCTTCTCGAAAAAACGGGAAAAACGCCCATGCAGATAAAAGCCGATGTAATATGCCACCACTGAACCGATGAACAGCCCGGTACCGCCAACAAGGGTCGCCAGCAAAACACCATAGATTTTCCCTGCGCTGATGACCAGAAGCTCTGCAGGAATTGGCGGAATAATCACTTGGACAATCATCGAAAAAAAGAGAGTAATCAGCCCCAGCAGATAGTACCATGCCATGGCACAGAAAAAGAACAAGAGGTATTTAAATATGCCCATCGGTTAAAGACGCAGAACCAACAAAGATTTATATATCTCCCGCATACGCAAAAATGAGGGGCATAGACGAGGGAACGGCATGAACATTTGCATCATCACGGAGTATTTCAGCACGGCAGACGGCACTGCAACTGGTGGCGTGGAAGCGAGAGCATTTCACGTCGCGAAAGCTCTTGCAAAAAAGCATGATGTCACGGTTATTACTTCGTGGCGCGTCGGCATGCCGCGGCAGGAAACGATTCAGGAAATCGCGGTGCATCACGTCGGCCCACACCACCCGTATACGAACGTAGGTGCAGTCATATCACGGCTCCGCTTTGCGCAAGCAGCGTATGCTGCAGCATGTCGATTTGGAAAAGAAAAAAAGTTTGACGTGATTGATGGATACAATTTTGTTTGTTATCTTCCAGCGTATTCCGCAGCAAAAAAAATCGGCGCAAAAAGTATTGCGACGTACCATGAAGTGTGGCTGGGTGCGTGGATAAAAAACAAAGGAATTCTCACCGGCAGTCTGGGAAGTATGTGGGAACGTGCCGTCCTGAAAAAAGCATGGGATCGGATTGTTTCAGTGAGCGCGTACACGAAAAAAAAGCTGGAACAGCACACGCAAAGCCCGATAACAATTATTCCGAATGGAGTGGTGATTAGTGCAGAAAAAACACCTGCGCCAAAACAAAAACAGCCGACCATTTGTTTTGTCGGCCGGCTCACGCCGCAGAAGCGTGTCGATGATCTGCTTGAGGCACTCGCACTATTGAAACAACATAAAAAACTGAAAAACGTGCGCTGCATCATCGTCGGCACCGGACCTGAAGAGGCGTCGCTGAAACAAAAAGCACGCCAGCTCGGCTTGGAAAATGTCTCATTTCGTGGTTTTGTAAAGGAGCAAAAAGAGGTGCAAAAAATAATTGGCACCAGCCACCTGCTCTGCAATCCAAGCATTCTCGAAGGGTTTGGCATGGTGCTCATTGAGGCCATGGCGCACGGCACGCCGTATGTGTGTTCAGACATTGACGTGTTCAAGGAAGTAACAAAAAATGGAAAAGGCGGCCTGCTGTTCGAGCAGAAAAATACGGCAGACCTTACCGAAAAAATAGCGGTTCTGCTAACTGATGAAAAAAAGTATGCGGCAAAAGTAAAAGAAGCGCGTGCACTGGCACAGGAGTATGATTGGAAACGCATCGCCGCACAGGTTGAAAAAGTCTATCAGGAAGTGGTTGGCGCATGAAAAATGCAAAAAAAGTACTGCTAGTCACTGAATATTATCCTCCTGTAATTTATGGTGGCGGAGAAATCGGCGCGCAGATGCTTGCCCGAGGATTGTCTCTGCAGGGCATGCAGGTAACCGTGCTGACCAGCGCAGCGCCGGGAAAAAATAATGAAGCGAGTGAAAAGAATGAAAACGGCATTCGTGTGCTGCGCCTCCTCGAAACCGGCAATCCGCGCACCATGCTCGGCAACATCAAGCGGAGGCTGGTATTTGGAGCATCGGCCAAAAAGCATATCAAGAAAATCGATGGGCAGGAACACTTTGAGGTCATTCATTTTCTTAACAACACCAGCATTGTTGGCCTTGGCGAGGCAAACAAAAAAACCGTTGCCACCATCAACAGCTACAATGCGCTGTGCCCAAAGGCAAATCTTTTTTACAAGGAAAAAACAGTATGCACGGGCTGCTCACCCGGAAAGTATGTTGGATGTATCACCTGCTCGAGTTCGGTCGGCCGCGTCCTGCTGCCGTGGTTTTTGAGGTATAATCCGCTGTTTTGGTTTTGGAATTACCGGTCGTATGTCAAACAACGAGAACACCTGCGAAACGTGGGGAAAAAAATTGTGTTCAGCGAGTACGCTGCCGGCATCCTCAAGCGATACGGCATGAACGGGCAGATACTGCCTAATTTCACCATCCCCCTGCCTCTGCACGCACACACAAAAAAGGAAAAAGAAATAAAAAAAACAGAAAAACAAAAAGAACAACCACTCACCATCGGATATATTGGCAGCCTCGAAAAAATGAAAGGTGTTGCAGCACTGCTCAAGGCATATGCGATTTTGAAAGCGAAAAAACAAGACGTGCGCATGGTGTTTGTTGGCAGCGGCAGGTATGAAATAGTGCTGCAGGCTCTTGCCAGGCACGATGAGAATATTATCTTTAAGGGGCCGCTCTCTCCCGAAGATACTCAAAAAGTATATGCAGAAATTGATGCAGTGGCCATTCCATCGCTCTGGCCCGAGCCGTTCAGCCGCGTACTTCTCGAAGCGTATTACCACGGCAAACCAGTCATTGCAACAGCGGTTGGCGGCAATGCAGATTATGTCGTTGATGGAGTCACTGGGTATCTGGTTTCACCTGACCATGCTGCTGAAGAATTAGCAGCAGCAATCACAACATTGAAAAATAGGAAGCAGTTGGCTGTGTTGGGGCGAAACGCGCGCAGTTATTATGACGCCAACCTCGCACCCGAAAAAACACTGCTAAAAATATGTGACGTGTATGAAAAAACACTGGATTAACCACCTCCTGTTTCTTGTTTTTGTTATTGGCATAGTTGGAATCATTAGTCTTTTTGTGAGTGCTGCACGGATACTTCCCATACGGCAGACAACGATTGCGATTGCGACCATTGGAAATAGTGAACCGCCGTATGATCAAGCACGCTCCTACGTTACAAAAAATGAATTTGATAAAGTGTATGAATTAGAACGGTATTGGAACTTTGACCGGCTCCAATATATGGAAAAAGTTTTCCTTCCGCGCAAAATTTTCGCCATGATTGGTGAAAAGTATAGTTTGAGTGCCACGCCGCAGGAAATCAGGCAGCGCATACTTGAAGAGCAGCACCGTGCAGGAAGAACGCTGGATGCGTGGAAAAAGCTTCTTGCAATTAATGAAGTCTCACCGTCTGACGTTGACCTGCTGTTTCGGGAAAAAATACTTGCCGAGAAAATGATGAACGCGATGCCCAACGTGCAAATTTCTGATGAAGAAGTTCTTTCATTTTACCGTGCCGCACTCAAAAATATTTCTGGCTGGGAATCGTTTGATGTGGTAAAAGAATCAGCAGAACGTGAAACTCTGCAGTACAAGAAATTTGCAGTGGTGGTAGCCCAAGCTATGACCGGAACGTACTATCGGATGGTACAACTCATTCCGAGCCCGTACCTGTGTAGAAAAAGCAGTTAGGTGACACATGAAAACGCATACGAACCTGAAGATTTTTTTTCTCTATCTGCTCATTGCCAGCATTGCAACGTATCCACTTATCCTCAAGCTTGAGGAACCGCTTGGCGTCAATCCACAGGATAATCTGTCGTTTATGTGGAATTTCTGGTGGATGAAAAAAGTGTTTACCGAAGGAAAAAATCCGCTGTACACCGATGCTTTGTTTTATCCAACTGGCATCAACATGGCGTTCACGGATATGACATTTTTTAACTCAATTATCGGCATGGTAATTGGTGAGGCAACAGATTATGTTACAGCGTTTAACCTGATTGCCTTCTTGACCTGTGTTTTTGGGGCGTTCACAATGTATCTTTTGCTGGTGTACCTGCTGAAAAATAGATACGCGGCGTTTTTTGGGGGTTATATCTACGCATTCGGCCCATGGCATATCTACAAGATTAATAGTTCGCTCATCTGGGCGAGCATCGAGTTTGTGCCGCTGTTTCTGCTGTTTTTGTTCAAGACAACTGAAGAGCCGACCAAAAAAAATGCGCTGCTGATGGGGTTGTTTTTGGCGCTGACCTTTTACACGAGCATTCCATTTGCATTTGTTATGGTACTGTTCTCGTTGATATATACAGCATGGCTCCTGGTAACGAAGAAAGCAACAAAAAAGCTGGCGGCATGCCTTGGCCTTGGCGCACTGCTATTCACCGCGCTGGTGAGCCCAATTGTGATATCGATGATTATTGCTCGAGGAGAATATATTGCAACAACAAATCCAGGCCAGGACCTTTCTATGTATAGTGTGCGCACCTCGGCCCATCTGATAGCAACAGGAGTCCATACGAAAACGGTGATTGGTGTAACCACAATTATCTTAGGCCTTGCAGGCAGTCTTCTCCTGTTCAAAAAGAAAAAAGGTGAGGCAGTGCTCTGGCTCTCTTCACTCCTGATTTTTTTTGTGCTGAACCTTGGTGATCAGGGAATAAAAGTAGGAAAGCAGATCTACGCTGAAAATCTGTTGATGCCAGCGTATTTTTTACGCCAGCTTCCCCTCCTTAACTCGTTTGATTTTACCAAAACAGTCTTTGTAGTGGTTCTTATCACCAGCATTCTTGCAGGGTATGGGTGCGTACCGCTCGTTGAGTTCCTCCGAAAGAATACTGACCGCAAGAGCTTTGCCGCCGGAATCATGTTGCTTTTTTTTATTATTGCCGCAGACATCACCACAGCAGTGGTGCCCTCGGACAAGGAGTTGTTTTCTGAGAAGCGCAACGATGCATACAAGATACTTGCCCAACGGGGAACGCCAGATGACGTGGTGATGAATCTGCCTATCCCGTGGTGGGTAAATAAGACGGCCGTAATAAAGCCAGAACTCATCAGCGTACGGAACATGATGGGGCAGACGGTGTTCAACAAAAAGATAATGAGCGGCTACCGTTCACGCATTTCAGATGGCCTTATTCAGCGGGCGCGACTGCTGTACCTGACTGATCCGGAAAAAATAAAGGACACCAGTCGATTTGTGGTTATCTATAAAAGTTATGTGTTCCCAACCAAATCTTCCAATTCGGCGTTCAGCTGTGACATTCCACTCGACCCAAAAGGAAAAGAATTTATAGACAAGGTTATGGTGCGGTTTGCACGCGCGAAAATATATGAGGATCATGCGTTTATTATATATGATCTTGCAGAAGATGAGGAAGAACAGCGCGGACAAAATGATGAACAATATGAACACAAAAAAACTTAACTTCGGCTGCGGCAAAGATGTCAAACAGGGTTGGACCAATGCAGACATTGCGAAACTGCTGGGTGTGGACGTGCACTTTGACTTTGACCAGTTTCCCTACCCGTTCAAGAACAATGAATTTGATGAGGTGTACTGCCGCCACGTGCTTGAGCACACACGCAACCTGATTGCGACTATGGAAGAGCTCCACCGCATTACCAAGCCCTGCGGCACGATAAAAGTCATCTGCCCGTATTTTGCCGGACAGGGCGCGTACAATGACCCGACGCACACCCGCTTTTTTGCCTACCGCACATTTGAGTATTTCAATGAAAACGGCTTTTATTCAAAAGCAGTGTTCAGCACAAAGCAGCGAAGAATTTTCTTTTTTTCATCAAAAGGGTTTATGAAAAGCGCCTGGTTTTCCTGGCCGCTTGACCGGCTGATAAACTTTGCGCCCATGCTGTACCAACGATTCTTCTGTTATCTGCTGCCCAGTTCTGAAATTCATTATGAATTGGAAGTTGTTAAAATAAAGTAAATTGTTTCACAATATTTATATACGAGAAGCGTTCTTCTGGTTTTACTGATATTATTCATAAGCTAAACGGAGGGGTGTGAACATGAATAAACGATTAATAATCTTGAGTGTAAGTATGGTAACGATGCTGCTCCTGATGGCAGGTTTGGCAATCGCAGCACGAGAACCATCTCGTGTTATTGGAAGCTACCAAAAAGATAGCTCGGTACTGACTAAAGGAAAGTATTATCAAGTGACACAGGGAAATTACCGGAGCGAAAAGAATGTTGTTCCTATTGACGGAAAAACTCGAGTAGAAGGATCGAGTAGCACATGGCATGCGAAGCAAACAGGCTCGCCACCCATAAAACAGCCATTCCGCATGCGAGCACGCGCGCAACGAGGCCTGCATTATGGCACATCGGTTACCCAGAAACAAGAGGACAGACCGCGCCAGAACATGTATGCACGCAGAACACTGGGTGGAAATCAGGTAAAAGACCCAGTCAGGCGAGTAGGCAGATTCTACAAGTCAACTGGCACAAATGATCCGGTGTTTACTGACCTCGTGACGGGAAAGACGATGAGGCACTAAGTTTATTTTTGTCTTTTTATTCTGTTTTTTTTCTTACTTTCTTTTTCTATTGTTTTTTTTCTGCTTTGATGATATAGTGAGAAACACTATTGCCAAGATCAGTGTAGGTGCTGGTGTCTAGTGTCAATTTTTTGAGGGGTGCAAACAGGTGGTTGATATCCTCGCGGGTATACAGATGCAGAACACCCTTGCCATCGAAGGGGTTAGTAGTTTCTACAAACCGGCTCTGTGTGTTGATAAGCATGCTGAATAGTTTACCGCCCGGTTTGAGCACGCGCAGGACTTCTTGAAGAATAGAGTGAGCATGGTTGAGCGTGTTGTGTTGAATGGCGCAGATATCAATCACTGCGTCGAAAAAACCAGATGGATAGGGTAAGGCGACCATATCTCCCACGGTAAAAGTGCCTGAAAGCCCATCCTGGTTAAAACGTTCCCGGGCCCGAGAGATGGCACTGGGCGAACCGTCGATGCCAAAGGCAGAAAAACCTTCCCGCGCAACATACCATGTTGCCGCGCCACTGCCACAGCCAAGGTCAAGGATTCTGATATCCTTGTGGTCAGGTATTGCATAAAAAGTCCGTGCAATGAACCGGATAAGCTCTTCAGGAGGGTATTTTCCCCACTCACGCGATGCGTAGATATCTTCCCAGACCGGATCCCAACTGTTCATGTCCCTAGGGGCAAATGGCGGCTTAATAAAGGTTATGTTAAGATATTTAAATAACCAGTGAACACAGAAGCATATGAGTATTGCTGATAAAAAAGAAGGATTGTACCAGTGCACAGAAAAGCTCAATGATATTGACGCACTGACGAGTATCACATATGATGGCGTTCCGCTCTGGTGGTTTTATCAAATTCGGTTTATGCGGGACGCACTACCCGAGCAATTTGATAATTTTGAGCAGATAGTAAAGATGCAGGGAAAAAGTGCGCTTACCCGAAAACTGCACCACCTTCGCCAGACAGCAGGAGCGCTCATGCTTGCACGTTTTTTGAAAATAAATGAGCGTATGAAACAGCGCATGACAAAAGGGCAGCCGACAGCCCCATTCACTGAACAAAACACTGAACAAAAAAATAAAAAGAGGGCGCTATTTCTGGTGCACACCATCGCGCTCGATCTTGCGCAGAAACCATTTGCCATCGACCGCATGCAAACTGTGTATGAACAACTCCGCAAAGATCGCGCACTGGCAACGGACATTCTTGTTGTTGACCCGCTTTCAGCGCGGTTCAGGCCTGGTTTGCGCAGATTTCCGAATCTTATCTATCCATGGATAACAAAGAGCATGCAAGCAAAAACAGAAACAGCAGCACGGCAGTTACATGCGACATGGAAAAAGAGAAAACAAGATGTGCTAAACGCAACAGCACACGCTACTGATTTTGAGCCGGCACTCGATTTCTTTTTCTCAAAAGAGATGATATATGCAACCATTTTGTATTATGAAACATTCAAACGAGTACTGCAGGAAACAAACACTCGCGCTCTGTTGATATATTCTCCAGCCGGTGTCATTGACCGCTGTGCCATACAGGCAGCCCATCAATGTGGAATTCCAACGATTCGCCTGACACACGGTATGGGCATTTCAACGACACTGTGGACCTATCCGGAAACATTCCATGTTCTTGCAAACAGCGACATTGAAAAGGAACGGTATATCCAACTTGGCGCACCGCCAGAAAACGTGCGCGTTATCGGACCGGTGTTTTTGGAGGGCATACAGGAGTATATTGCGCGGAGCAAACAACAGAAGTATAACAAGAAGAAAAACAAGAACAAGAAACCAACCATTCTTTTCTGTACGGCGCCGATTGTCCAAGAGAATATTGTCAAGAAAGAACGCTATTTCGATGTTATCAGAAAAATGCTGGATGATCTCAGCAGCGTCAACAACAATGTATGTGAAGTGCAGGTGAAGTTACACCCGATTGAAAAATACTATGATGAGTACGAAAAGATCATAGCCGAGATGCCGAATAAGAACATCACAGTTATTCGAGGTACATTAGGAAAGAAGCAGTTGTATGATTTGATTGAAAGATGTGATGTGTTCGTATCATTCTTTTCAACAACACTCTTTGAGGCAAATCTTCTCAACAAACCAACGATTCTCGTCGAGCTGTATGACCGAAACGTTGTTGATAATGAGGGAATCTTCTATGGTTCAAGTGATGCGGTGCTGAAAATTGAGCCAGACTACCATAACCATGAACTCCGCACCACGCTGGAACGGGTGCTCACTGATACCAAGCTCCAGAAAACACTGAGCTATAAACGAAAAGAGTTTATACAAAAATTTTTCTACAAAGTGGACGGCAAGGCGCCGCAGCGAGCAGCACAGGAAATACGCGCAATTGTGCAATCATATCAGAAAAATAAGAAGCATCAGAAAAACATCAGAAGCGGCCGCGAAGATGTCGATGGCGAAGTGCGTAGCTGATGGTGGCATAGGCACGCCGCAGTTGGCGTGAACGCAGCACATCATAGCGCATGATGGGCTTGAAAGATAATTTATTCTTGTTCAAAAAGTCAACCTGCTGTTTAAAGAGCGTGGCACGGTGGATGGCAAGGCGCAGATAATTTGAATCAAGAGATGAAAACGCACGGTGGACAGCATCTGGAGAATTGCCGTGAAGAATGTCCATGGTTACTTTTTTCTGCGGCAAGAACGATTTTGGAAGGATGGAAATAATTTCTGATGTTTTTTTGTAGAGTGCAATAGACGCAGGGATAGAGCGTACGCCCCAACGGTCAACATACACCACCGCGTGGTCTTTGTTGAGGTAAAATGTGTCCGGCGCATTTGTTGGCGCGCAACGCTTCAACAAGGCCGCAGTCTCGCCGATGAGCAGGAGGCAGAAAGAAATGCTTTCTTTGAGAAGCGTCAAGAGCTCAGCATATTTTGTATTTGGATTAGCTTGCTGAAACCATGATGTTCGCAGCGCTTGCACCCGGCGAACAAATACTTCAGCAGCAGGATAGCGTTTTTTGGTGAGTGAGCTCAACATCCGGAGGGGATATTTAAGTGAATTGAGGCGGCAGAGCGTCACCCGAACCGGAATGTCAAGCGTGCCGCCCAATCGAACATTGAGCGTGCGCGCAGCTTCATTAAGCGCATAGCTCCAAAAGCCGCCGCGCTGGAGCCGCTGACGATGCAGAAACAGGCGCAAAAATTCCTGCGGCCAGTGAATATCGATATAGTCGTGAAGAATGACCAGCTCGAGCATATGCTTGTCCGCAGGCGGCAGGCGCACGAGAGGAATATTTTTTCCATAGACGCATTTCAGCGAGAAAAAAGGAAAGAGAAAAGGCAGAGAAGGAAAAAGCTGTTCAGGAAGAACATGGGGATAATGGATAATCACGTCAGCCTGCCGCGCAAGCACTGCGCGCGTGCGCTGCTCAAAATCAGGAATGTGAAGGGGTGCATCGCGGAGCACGACGATAAAGTCCAAGTCAGAAAATCCGGGCGCAGACACTTCACCGATTTTGTAGATGGCCACAACGTCGGCAGAGCCGGATATGGTTGAAATAAAATCTGCTTCGGCCTGTTGATAATGAGTGATGGTAAGCTGTTTTGGAAAATTCCGTAGGGTGCAGTCTGCAAGCGTAACATGAGGGAAAAAGTCAGCGGAATTTGCTGTTTTTGTTTGCTTGGTTGTTTTGTTAGTTTTATTTTGTGCGTTCATGTAGTTTCGCCTCAAGGGTGCGGGCAAGCAGCGCCGCGTGGCTCAGGAAAAATGGAGGTACCCGTCGGAGGTTTAAATACGTGCCGATTTTAGGAAGAAACGGATTGCCCAACAGTCCGAGAAGCCGAGCAGACCAGCAAGAGAACCAGCACGCAGGCCATTCTTTTCTCAGTGTGCTGTATGAATCCAGCAAATGGATAAGGTCAGGAGAAAGATGTTTTTGGATGGCGTGAAAGGAATCTTTTTTGAGCGACGGCGTGCCCTGTGCCTGAAGAAAGAGCGTCGGCAGGAGCAGCACTTTTGCCACTACCAGCTTGAATGTATAGATGCTCATCCAGCGCGGATTTTTGTTGGCAAGAGCTGAAAAATATGCTGCATTTTTTTCAACACGTGCAATGCGTTCTTCTGCATCATCACGTACAAAAACAGTAGAAGATGAAGAAGAAAAAGGAACAACAGGAACAGCATCACGAAGCACTGCAAGGGGAAAATAATGCTCAGGATAATACTCAAGCTCGCTTTCATAGAGCACGGGAATGCCATGGTGCTGTGCAGGGTCAACCGCATACATGAGGGCATAGGCACGAAGCAGTTTTTTTCTCAACAAAACAAGCTCGTTTGGTATGGTGTTTTTTTTGATGATGAGGATACTATCGAAATCGCTGAAGTTTTTTTCGTAGTCAAGCGTTGCAAGGCTGCCATGGACAAAGAAGCCGGCGATAGCAGAGGTAGAAAAATCCGTGAGGGGAGAAATAACACGCATTGTTTTTTTGAAAAGTCCAGCATCTTTCTCTGCAAAAGCGCGCCCCCATGCAGCAACAGGAATTGTTGGACGGGGCATGGCTGTTTTTTTTCTGTTTAGTTTTTGAAATGGAACCGTGCCATAAAAATCGGCCAGCAATGTGCAGAGGAGCGTGGCGTAAGCCACGGTCGATAGTGTTTTTTTTGAAGCGTGTGCAGCAAGAATCTGTCGTGAATCAGCAAGTGGATACGGAAACTGTTCAAGTAATGCAAGAAGGCGATGTGTTGGATTCCGATGCTGGTCAAAGAATGGATACAAAAATCGTGTTGGGGGTGTGACTGACTCAAATTCCATAAACCCACGCAATGCAGCATGGAGTGCGTTCTGGTAGTTGTGTAATGGCTGCATATAAACCCCCGAATCAGTGCTTAAAAGGGCAATGACAAATATTTATAAATGTTTGTGTTTCCTGTCAGCCAATGAAAGCCATGAATATCCTCCTTATGAGCCCGACGTTTTTTCCGGTACGCGGCGGCACGGAACAAGTACTTGCGGAGATAGCGAAGCGGCTGGCCAAAAAAAACGGTGTCACGCTTATCACTCCATGGCTCAAAGGGGCAAATGATACACGGTATGAAAAAGAATTGAGCACCCATATCATCAGGATTCCGAGCATCAACATAACCGGCCTGAATGTGGTCATCCCGCAATTCGCATTGCTGTTTTATTTGCCGTATTTTTTCCTCAAACAACGGCTTAGCGGGAAAAAGATTGATGTTGTACACCTATTCCACATCTATAATCTCGGTGGTATTGTGGCGCTGTGGGAAAAAATCATGCGTTTTCCGCTCGTCATTTCGCTCACTGGGTGGGACACGTATGACCCTGTCAAGCCGCTGCCAAAAGCGATTAACCCCTATCTCGCATGGGTGATGAACAGCGCTGATGCAGTCACCACGATGTGCACGCATATGAAGAAAAGCGCAGAAGCACAGGGGTGCAGAAAAGAAATAGCGCTTATTCCCCACGGCACCACGATGCCGGAGCTGAAAGAAAAAAAAGGGTTTGACCTGCGGAAAAAGTATGGCATTGAACAAGACCGAAAAATAGTTTTTTCACTTCAGCGCCTGTTTCCCCGCAAAGGGATGGAGTATCTCATCAGGGCAATTCCACTGGTGATCCAAAAAAATTCGAATGTGACATTCGTCATCGGCGGCAAGGGACCTGAAAAAGAAAGATTAGAAACTCTTTCCAGAGAATTAGGCGTCGAGACGCATATTGTCTTTGCTGGTTTTATCCCTGACGACGAGCTCAAGAATTATTATGCTGCAGCAAACTTGTTTGCCCTGCCAAGTTTATACGAGGGCTTTGGAGTGGTGTATGTGGATGCGCTGTCCTGTGGTGTGCCAGTGGTAACAACGCGCTGTGGCGGACCGGAAGACATCATCACTCATGATAATGGAATTCTGGTGCCAATCCGCGACGAACAGGCGTTTGCCGACGCTCTGATTTGTGCGCTTGAAAAACAGTGGGACAAAAAGAAGATAAGTAAAAGCGCGCAGCAATATGATTGGAAGAAAATTGTTGAACAGTATCAAGAAATATACCAAAAAGGGTGTGGCGGACAAGGAATCAGATAGGATTAGTTCAGCAAATTTTCTTTTCGAAGTAATTCTCGTATCTCGTCTTTGGTGAGATGCAGGGTGTGTTGGGATGAAAATGAGCCCTGCGCAAGGCCATGATGGTGTTCCTCAACCGCTTCAGTGAAATGTGGAACGTTTGACTTTGATTGTACGACAAACATATCGTCAAGAATTTTCAGATAGGGCAACTCGTCGGCAACCATAAGGCTTTCGTGGAGCTTTTCGCCGGGGCGGATACCTATTTCTTTGAGCACGATTGACGAAGAAGCGTGTCCGTGTTTTGGCGCAAGCTCTTCAATCAATACGTCGGCAAGATCCTTGACCTTGAGCGCTTTCATTTTGAGGATAAAAATTTCTTTTCCCTGCATAATCGGCGGCACGCGCAAAATTAATGAGACGGCCTCAGAGAGTGACATGCAGAATCGTGTCATGTGAGGTGATGTTAAGGTCACGGGGCCTCCTTTCTGGATTTGGCGCTTGAAAATCGGAATGACTGAACCACTTGAGCCGAGCACATTGCCGAAACGCACGCAGGCAAACTTGGTAACGGTTGGACCGAGGTCTGCGGTCAGGGTTAATTTTTCGCCGAGCAGTTTTGTGGCGCCCATGGTGTTGATGGGATTGACCGCTTTGTCAGTAGAGATAAAAACAAAGTGCTTGACGTTGTGCTCGCGTGCAGAATCAAGAGCGTTTTGTGTGCCGATGACATTCGTCTGAAGCGCCTCGAATGGGTTGTACTCGCATAATGGAACATGCTTCAGCGCAGCAGCGTGGAATATAATGTCCACATTTTTCATGGCAAAATCAAGGCGCTGTTTGCTGCGCACATCGCCGATAAGGTGGCGGATTTTTTCTGACGGAAGGTCATGCTGGAGATTGAAGTGGCCTTCCTCGTCGTTGTCAAACACCTTGACAATGCGCGCGCCCAATCCAATGAGCTGGCGGACAATTTCAGAACCAATCGAGCCGCAGCCGCCGGTAACGAGTACTTCCTTGTCCTGATAAAATGATGCGTTGGTCATACTGCCCCCGGTACATCCTGTGGTACATTCGGTACATCCTGCTGCCGTGCTTCGGCAATCGATGCAGTCAGCGCTGCCACGACGGTGTTTATATCCTTTTCGGTCATCTGCGCATAGAGCGGGAGAATGAGCGTTGTTCTGCTGATTTTTTCAGCGATGGGAAAGTCACCTTCTTTGAAGCCAAATGTTTTGTAGAACGGCTGGAGGTGAATGCACGGCGAAAAGTATGCCTTGCTCGCAACGCCGCGGGCGTGCAGCCCTTCAATGACTTTGTCCCTGCTGATTCCGTCAGCAACCCGCACCGGAAATACAAACCAAGTGTGGGTATTGCCCTGTGCGGTTTTCGGAAGAATGATGCCGGAAATAGTTTTTAATTTTTTCAGGTATTTTTGCGCAATACGAATTCGCTTGGCAAGCAGCATATCGAGCTTCGCAAGCTGGGAGCAACCGAGCGCGGCGCTCATCTCGGTCATGCGGTAATTATATCCCAATCGGTGGTGCGTGAGCCATTGCATATTTTTGACGTCTCTGCCTTGATTGCGCATGCTGTTGCAGAGCTCTGCAATGGCCGCGTCGTTGGTAACCACCATGCCGCCTTCGCCCGTCGTCATTTGCTTGTTTGGGTAGAACGCGAATACTGCAGCGTCACCGAATGTACCCACTTTTTTTCCGTGGTACGTTGCGTCGAGCGCCTCGCATGCATCTTCGATAACTTTGAGATGATGGGAACGGGCAATCGCCATGAGCTCGTCCATGGCACAGCTCTGACCAAAGATATGCACGGGCAGCAGGGCTTTTGTTTTTTCGGTGATTGCGTTTTTCACGAGCGCAGGATTGAGGTTGAAGGTTTCTTCATCAACGTCAACAAACACCGGCTTTGCTTTTTCAAACAGAATACAGTTTGCCGAGGCAACAAATGAAAAAGGAGTGGTAATAACTTCATCTCTTTCGCCAATGCCGCACGCGCGCAGCGCAAGATGTAACCCTGACGTGCCCGAGTTAACCGCAAGCGCGTGCGCTGTTCCGATGCGACCGGCAAACTGGCGCTCAAACTGTTCAGTCTTGGTGCCCATGCTAAGCTGGCCGGACTTGAGCACCTGCACAACACCGCGAATGTCAGCAGGGGTGATGTGTGGTTTGGAAAGGGGAATCATAGGGACCATAGACGTCTGCAATAAGAGGCTCTTTAAAAATATTTATACGTTTTGAACATAGATATTCAAGAAGTAGTGTCGTGTAGGGTGGTTTATAAATGAGCAGGCAATATTTTTAAATAAACGGTTATTTTCAACAACTAGGGGAATCAACAACAGGAGGAACAATGCACACGGTTAGAATTGGCACCAGACTCATCGGCAACGGACAGCCCGCTTTTATCATCGCTGAAGCAGGGGTGAACCATGACGGCAGTCTCGAGAAAGCAAAAAAACTGGTGGACATTGCGAAAGAGGCAGGCGTTGATGCGGTCAAGTTTCAGACCTGGAAAACTGAAGCCCTGATTTTGCAGGGAACAAAAAAGGCAGCGTATCAAGAAGAGAATACAAAGGCCGGCAAAGAAGA
This sequence comes from Candidatus Woesearchaeota archaeon, assembly GCA_030651375.1. Taxonomy (NCBI): domain Archaea; kingdom Nanobdellati; phylum Candidatus Woesearchaeota; species Candidatus Woesearchaeota archaeon. Next base: position 100,411 of record JAUSFM010000016.1, read on the forward strand.
ATCACAATTTGACATGATAAAAAAACTGGAGCTTTCCTACAACGATTTCCGTGAGATTAAAAGATACTGCGACAAAAAAGATGTTCTTTTTTTATCGACGCCGGATGAAGAGGAAAGTGCAGAGTTTCTGAACGGTCTAGGCGTTCCGTGTTTCAAAATTGGTTCAGGAGAATTGACTAACTACCTTCTGTTGAGATACATCGCAAAATTCGGCAAGCCAATCATTCTCTCAACCGGTATGGGAACAATTGAAGAGTGCAGAAAAGCGCGTGATGCCATTTTCAGCACGGGCAACAAAAACCTTATCATGCTGCACTGCACGTCTGATTATCCAACGCCGTTTTCAGATGTCAACCTGCGCACTATGGAAACGCTGGGCACGGAAATGAACCATGATGCTAATGTCCCCGTTCTCATCGGCTATTCCGACCACACCGAAGGAATTACCGTACCGGTTGTTGCCGTGGCGCAGGGTGCAGCAGTCATTGAAAAACATTTTACCTACGACAAAAGCGCAGCAGGCCCTGACCACAAAGCATCGTTGAGCCCAAAAGAGTTACACGACATGGTCAAAAAAATCCGTGAAACAGAAACAATTCTCGGCAGCCAAAAAAAACAGCCAACCCTGCGCGAGCAGGAAACAAAAAAAGTCGTGCGCAAATCGCTTGTTGCAAAGGTCCCAATTGCGCAGGGAGAAATAATCACTGAAGAAAAAATAACAGCGAAGCGCGCTGATGCACGAGGATTCACCGCAGACCAATGTGATGAAGTCATTGGAAAGCGTGCGGCAAAAAACAGCGGTGTTGATGAAATTATCGACGAAAAGAGCATTGAAATACCACCACACGTCAGCGCACCACCAAAAACAAAACGGAAAATCTGTGTGGTGACAGGCACACGGGCAGAATATGGTATTCTTCGGCCAGTCATTGCAGCAATCAAAAAACATCCCCACCTTGAGCTCCAGCTCATTGCAGCGGGCATGCATTTAAGCGACGAATTCGGCATGACAAAAAATGATATTGAACAGGACGGACATCAAATTGATGCTGCTGTTGCAATGCTGCCGGAAACTGATGATGACGGGGCAATGGCAGTTGCAGCAGCACGGGGCATCACTGGATTTGTTGATGCATTCAAAAAAATAAGTCCGGGCATTGTGGTGGTGCTTGGCGACCGCATTGAGGCATTCGCCGCAACCATTGCCGCATCTTTTCTGAATATTCCGGTTGCCCATGTTTCGGGCGGCGACAAAACACGCGCAGGCAGAGACGAGGAAATGCGCCATGCCATTACCAAATTTGCAAAGATTCATTTTCCAGCAACCAAAACCAGCGGCGAACGCATCACCAAAATGGGCGAAGATGCATGGCGGGTGTTTGTCGTCGGGGAGCCAAGCATTGATACCATGCTGCAGGAACGGCTGCTGGAAAAAGAAGAGCTTAAAAAATATGCCCTTTCTCTTGATTTCACCAAGCAGTATGCTGTTGTAGTGCAGCATCCTGTCACCACCGAAGCTGAAAAAGCAGGAGAACAGATGCGCGCCACGCTCGAAGCAGTGCACAAGGAAAAAATCCCTGCGCTTATCTTTTATCCCAACGCAGACAGCGGCGGCAGACGAATGATTGAGGTCATTAAAGAATATGAAAAGATACAAGGATTCTTGGTGGCAAAAAGTCTCCCGCATACTGCCTATCTTAGCGTGCTGAAGCATGCAGCGTTCATCATCGGCAACTCAAGCAGTGGCATTGTCGAAGCGCCGACGCTCAAAGTGGCTGCAATAAATATCGGCATCCGACAGGAAGGCCGCGAATGTGCGTCGAATGTGGTTCATGTCGATGACAATGAAGACAATGAACAACAAATTCGCCGTGCAATTACAACAGTTTTTTCCCTGTCATTCAGGGAACAGCTGAAAAACTGCATCAATCCCTACGGCAGCGGTGACACCAGCACAAAGATTGCTGAAGTGCTCGCCACGATTCCGGTCAACGACCGGCTGTTAAAAAAAACAATTACCTACTGACCATGACACGCGAAATTGGAAGTGATTTTCATCTGCCTCTGGGGCTGGTGGTTTCAGGGAAGAAAACGGTGTGGAGTACTGGCCAAACGCTGCTCGCAAGCGGCCGCGCGTGTCTCAAAGCGATTATCAGACAAGAATCGCTTGCAGAAAAAACAATTTTGATTCCTGCATATCTGTGCGATTCAGTTCTTCTGCCGTTACAGCAAGAAAATATGAAAATTATTTTTTACACGGTGACAAAAAAGTTGGAGATTGACGAAAAAGACCTGCTCAAAAAAATAAAAAAAGAAAACCCCTCCGCAGTCCTTATCATCCATTACTTTGGGTGGATACAGCCGAATATACAAACTATCTGCGCAGAAATAAAAAAACAAACAAAACAACAGTGCATCATTATTGAGGATCTCGTGCAAACGTATCTCACTGAATATAGCCCGTCAGGTGATTACTGGTTTAACAGCTACCGCAAGTTTCTGCCGGTTGCTGACGGCGCATTTCTTGGCGGGAAAAAAATCCCCACCCCACTGCCCTGCTTCCCGGCAGCACGCATACTCGCATTGCTGTTAAAAAATAGTCGCGCACTCAAGCCGCTGTACCGTGCATTGTTTACCCACCATGAGCAAAAAGCAGTGAATGGAAAAAAAGTTGAGGGAATGTCGCGTTTTTCAAAATATGTGCTGGCACGGATTAATGAAAGTGCAGTAAAAAATATCCGGCGAGCGAATTATGAGTATCTGGCGCAACGGCTCGGCGCCGAAACAACGGCGAAAATGTTCCATCAAAAGCTCCCCGCAATGGTGTGCCCGCTGGGCCTTCCCATCATCGCCAAAAACAGAAATACTCGAGATGCACTCCAAAAATATTTAATAGGCCAAAGAATATACTGTCCGGTGCACTGGAAGCTTCCACCTGAAATACGAAAAAAAGAGTTTCCCGAAAGCCATGCAGTCAGCGAGCAGATACTCACGATTCCGATTGATCAGCGGTATACACAAAAAGATATGGAGCGGATTGCCCAATGCCTCAAGAAATAAAAAAAACAAAAAAAGAAAAAAAGATACAAGAAGTAAGTGTGTACACCACGGCGGATGCTGGATGGAACCAGTATGTTGATGCAGCTCCGGCTCCTGACATTTATTTTCGTGCAGAATACGCGCGCATCTATGAAACCAGCTACACGCAGGCAGTTGATAGCACGTTCGGCGGCAAGGCGCTTCTGTTTGTGCTGGGCACCAAAAAAGAATTTGTTGCACTCCCCGTATTGAAGCGCCCGATTCCCGGCACAGAACTGTTTGATCTTTGCTCGCCGTACGGCTACTCCGGCCCGCTTGTTAAAGCAGAAAATCCGGCAGCAGTGGTTGCTGAATTTTATGCAGCGCTGGAGAGGTATGCGCAGGCAGAGGGAATTGTCAGCGCGTTTGTGCGGTTCAACCCTGTGCTGAACAATCATCGCGAGGAGCAGGGTGCAGAACGGATCAATACGACCGTTATCGTTGACCTGCGCAAAACAGCACAAGAATTAGTTATGGAGATGGACAAAAAAGCGCGCACCGCCATGCGCAAGGCGCAGCGCGAAGGAGTAATTGTTGAAACCATTCCCTGCGGTAAGGGAAGCGAGAAAGAGCAGACCGCAGTCCACGAATTGACACTCTTGTATATCGCATCCATGCGAAAAAGAAATGCCGCGCCCCACTATTTTTTCCCCCAGATATTTTTTGAAAATACCGTTGAAATGCTCGGCAAAAGCGCAGTTATTTTTGTTGCGCGCTACCGGAACCAGCCCATCAGCGCGGCAATTTTCATGCACGCGTATGGAAACATGCATTATCATTTTTCAGGCATTGATCCGGAATATCAGCGGCTCTATCCCACGAACCTGCTCTTGATGGAGGCGGCAATGTGGGGAAAAAAGAATGGATGCACAGTCCTTCATCTCGGCGGCGGTACGAGCAGCAGCGACCAGGATCCACTGTTCCGTTTCAAAGCAGCATTTGCCCGCGGCCGTAGTGAATATTATGTTAAAAAAATTATTTTTGATCAAAAAAAGTATGATGCACTGGCAAACAAGCGGAAAGAAGAATTACGCCAGCAGGGCAAAGAGCCAAAGCAGGCATTTTTCCCGGCATATCGCGGATGATGTTGATACTTACCAGCAGCTTAATCCGCCATCAACAAAAATATTCTGGCCAGTGATGTAGGTCGACGCGCCTGATGCAAGAAATACCACAATGCCGGCGAGCTCTTCTTTCTGTGCCATGCGCCCCATCGGCACACGGCGTGAATAATTCTGAACAAACGCAGCATCTTGATTGGTGAACACCCCGCCGGGGCTGACGCAGTTCACGCGAATGCCTTTGCCGCCGTAATACGCTGCGAGATATTTGGTGAGCGCAATAATGCCGCCCTTGGTTGCGGAGTACACCGCTGGGCTGGGGGAAAGTGATTTTTTCATGCCATCAAAATAAATGCGCTGGTCAGGCGCGTAGGCACCATAGATGGATGAGATGTTGATGATGACGCCCTTTTCAGAGCCCGATTTGGTGCCTGAATTTTTCAGCATGTGCTTGCCCACTTCCTGTGTGCACAAAAAAGTGCCCCGAAGATTCACATTCGACGTGAAATCCCAGTGCTCTGGCAGGTACTCTTCAAAGGTTTCTTTTTCATCCTTGGGAACGCCTTGCGCATTGTTGATGAGGATGTCAATTTTGCCAAATGTGTTCACTACAAAAGAAACAGCATCGCGAATGGACGCCTGTTCAAGAAGATTCAAATGAATACCCACACATGGTGTGCCGTGCTCTGCTGAAATTTTTTTTGCTTCTTCTTCCACTTTTTCCGTGAGAATATCAGCAAGGACAACGGTTGCGCCGGATGCGGCAAGCGCACGCGCATAGACTGGCCCTAACAGACCAGCCCCGCCGGTAATGAGCGCTACTTTTCCGGTGATGTCAAAATGGTTTTTAAGCATGAAACTCCAGAGAAATGGGTAGTATTTAAACTTATCCCGGCATTTGCCAGTGCGGAAATCGTATATAGTCAAGCAACATAATTAATTTAAAGGAGGGCAGGGTACCTTTAAAAATTCACCCTTTTAAAAGGCACCTTATGAACGAATACAAACCACGGCTCCGGAAAACACTCTGTATCATTCCTGCACGCGGCGGCTCAAAAGGCATTCCCCGCAAAAATATTCGCCTGTTGGCAGGCAAACCGCTGATTGCCTACACGATTGAAACCGCAAAAAAATGCCCCTCAATACACAAAACAATTGTCACGACTGATGATGCTGAGATTGCAGAAATTGCATCTCGCTTCGGCGCTGAAGTTCCGTTCCTGCGGCCAAAAGAGCTGGCAGACGACAACACGCCCATCATGCCGGTACTCCGCCATGCGATTTCATTTCTTGAGCAGCGCGGAGAACAGTACGACACTATTGTGCTGCTCGAGCCGACCTCGCCATTGCGGTCAGTTGACGATGTGGAACAGGCAATTCAGAAATTAGCAGAGGGCGATGTTGATACGGTTGTTGGCGTTTCGCCATTTGAAATTGATTTTTCAGATATCATGATTCCTGAATCCGGTTACATCGAGCCGTTCATCGAACAAAAAGAGGTGACATTCAGGCGCCAGCACACCAAAGACCTCAACCTTATCCAGCTGAACGGGCTGGTGTATGTGGCGAAGCGCGACATCATCATGAACCCGAGCACCATCATCCTGAATCCGTTTGGCGACAATAGAATAAAAACAAGATATGTCACGATTCCAAAAAGCAGATGCCTTGAAATTGACGAGCCGCTCGATTTTGAGTTTGCAGAGTTTATGATCCGGCGGCAGATGAATCGGAGTATGGCACAGTACAACGGGAGTAATGGAGCAGGGGGTACACGCATGAACCAATCACCACAAACACCATCAATGATAAAGCCAAGAATTCTTGCAAAATCAGAAGAGTTTTGGAAGCGCGCGTGCAAAGTGACTCCCGCAGGCACCCAGTGCTACAGTCACGGCCCAACACAATTCGTCGGCGGCGCATCCCCTAAATTTATCGTGCGCGGCAAAGGCTGCACGGTCTGGGATGTTGATGGCAATGAATATCTTGACCTCACCAGCGGCGGCTACCCGTCCATTTTAGGCTACGCATATGAGCCGGTCAATGACGCGGTGCGCAAGCAGATGGAGTGTGGAACATTATTTCCCATGATGCACCCGCTTGAAGTTGAAGTTGCAGAGCTGCTCACTGAAACTATACCCTGCGCAAAAGTAACCCGCTTTGCAAAAAATGGCTCTGATGTAACGGCAATGGCAGTGCGCGCTGCACGCTCGTTCACGAAACGGGAAAAAATTGCGTGCTGCGGCTATCACGGCATTCACGACTGGTATATATCGACGACAACAAGAAATGATGGCATTCCAAAATTTAATTCGCTGCTCACACACCCCTTTGAGTACAACAACATCGAAAGCCTCAAGAAAATTTTTGATGACAACCCTGGGCAAATTGCAGGAGTGATTATGGAAGCAGTGCAGTTGACGCCGCCCAAGGATGGATTCCTTGAAAAAGTGAAAAAGCTCGCGCATGAGAACGGCGCGCTGCTGATTTTCGACGAGGTTATCACCGGATTCAGGTTTGGTATGGGAGGCGCGCAGGAATACTTCGGTGTGGTGCCTGACCTCGCGTGCTTTGGCAAGAGCATGTCAAACGGCTATCCTCTTTCTGCGCTGACGGGCAGAGAAGATATCATGCGCGTGTTTGAAAAAAACACATTTTTCTCATCGACCTACGGCGGTGAAACAACGACACTTGCCGCAGGCAAGGCAACCATCAACGAGCTGCGCGACAAGAAAGTGCACCCCTTTTTATGGCAGCAGGGAGAAAAGCTCAAGGACGGATTCAACAAAATTGCGCGGGAACATGGCATGCACGAGCATGTTGAATGCATCGGCTATCCGGCATGGAGCGTATTAAGTTTCAAGAATTCAAAAGAAGGAACCTCATTCGAGAAAAAAAGCTTGTTCCAGCAAGAAGGCATGAAGCGCGGTCTGCTTACCGGCTGTTACCATGGATTGGGATATGCGCACAAGGATGAATTCATTGACCGAGCACTTGCCATCTACAACGACGCCATGAAAATTTTTGCCCAGCATATTGAAAAAACAAAGCAAGGCGAGAACATCCTGAAGTTTATCGAAGGCGACATTGTGAAGCCGGTGTTCAGGCCGGTGAATTGATGCTTATTAAAGCCGCCGTAAAGTTTAAAAACAAAGACCAGCGTTGACGTCGTATGAAACCAAACAACAGCTCCGCTGGCTCAAGCAGGCCGCTGGTCTCAGTTATTATTCTCAACTGGAACCAACCGGACTACACGGTTGCGTGTGTGAAGTCAGTGCTTACCCAGCAGCTTTCTGCAGGGGAGTTTGAAGTTTTTTTGGTGGACAATGGCTCCAACGACGATTCGTATCTGCGATTTAAAAAAGAATTTGGCAGCAATAAAAAGATAACGATTATTGAAACAGGGAAAAATCTTGGCTACACCGGCGGCAACAACATAGCGGCGAAACAAACGCGGGGAAAATACATTGTCATTTTGAACAATGACACTGAAGTTGAGCCGGGATGGCTTGAGGCGCTGGTTCGTGTGATACAGTCAGATGAAAAGATTGGTGCAGTGAACTCGTATGAAATTCGTGCAGGCAAAAAAGTGCCGCTGGAAACATACGCAGCATACGAATTTCCCCTGAATGTATTGCAATATGGGGTAAAAGTGTTACGGAAAAAGAAACTCGATGTTAAAAAATTGAAAAAGGGAATGCCCGTTGAAGTATCTGCTATCAAAGGATGCTCGTTTATTTACCGCAAAGAGCTTGCGCCGGTGCCGTTTGACGATGATTATTTTATTTATGCAGAGGAAACAAAGTTGTCATGGCTGCTGCGGAGCCGTGGCTACAAAATAATGCTTGCGCCGACGTCAATAGTGAACCATTACCATAACGTGGTGCGAAAATCAAACAAAGAGTTTTCAAAATTCGCCGTGTATCTCGGAGAGAGAAACCGGCTGATGAATCTCCTCACGTTTTACCAATGGGGAACTACGCTGAAGATGCTGCCACTCTTCAAACTGCAATCGTTGGCATCAAATATTATTCAATGGCGCAAAATTCCATATCGGTTTAAGGCGTATTGGTATATTATGACGCATCTGAAAATGGTGTGGAAAAAAAGAAAAGAAATCCAATCAGCGCGCAGCGTGCCTGACAAGGCACTGCTTGAGCATGCATGGCGGCTGTATCCGCGGGCTGCTGCAGAATTTGATTGATTTGATTAGAGACATGATGGTATGGTGAAACAATGTTAAGCTTTCGTGAAATAAACCAAAAACGGAAAAAGAATTACCAAGAATCGTACTTGTTCGACCTGACACGGCTCTGGTCACTGCCGTTTACGTATCTATTTTACCACACGCCGTTGACACCAAATATGATTAGTATGTTGAGCTTTGTCGTCCTGCTGGTAGCGTGTGGATTCATTGTCGTCACAACCCCGATCGCAACCATGATTGGTGGCATCCTCTGCTGGTTCAGCTGGGTGTTTGACTGTGTTGACGGCGAGATTGCGCGGCTGAAAGGGCTGTCGTCTGATTTTGGCGCATGGTTTGACGGCGCACTTGACCGGCTCGGGGATATTGTCTTGTTTGGTGCAATAACGATTAACCTCTATCAGCATTCAGCGAGTCTTATCGTCGTCATTGTCGGCCTGCTCGCAACCGTGAGCACCACGCTCTGGCGGCTGAATGCACTCTACACAAAAACAACCTTACATCTGCCGCTCACTGAAAAAGAGCCGCTGAAGCGATTCGGATTTGACACAGCGGCGATGTATGTGATTATTAGTCTCGGATTGATATTCAGCACTATCGGATTTAAAGCAGCCATTGCAGGATGGCACATTAACATCACGGCACTTTTTGCAGTTATGCTCTTTTTTGCAGTAATAATTAATGTAGTCACGTTGAAAAATATTATAACAACGTATGTGAGGCATGCGCGCCAATGAAACCGACACACGGTGCCACACAACGTGTCATTATTCTCGGCGTTGACGGCGTGCCGCACACGCAAATAAAGCGGCTGGCACAAGAAGGAAAGTTGCCGAATTTCAGGAAACTCATGAACGCGGGGCAGTTTCACCCGCTCAAAACCGAAGTGCCGCCGATTACTGCGATGGGCTGGCCAACGATTTATACTGGCGTGAATCCCGGCAGGCACGGACTCTACGATTTCGGGCCGGTTGATAAAAACGCGCTCAATGTGGTACGCTTCCACAACCCTGCTGATTGCCAGGCAGAATTTCTGTGGGAGATTCTTGAGCGCAATGGCATCAAATCAGGAGTGGTCGGCGTACCGATGAGCAGTCCGTTCCGGAACAAGCCAACCTTTGGCGAAGGTGACCACCTGCGCGGCGACTGGGTGCATTTTGACGAGTGGAAAAACAAAGACAATTTCGCGCGCGTCATCCACACCCACCCGGCATTTAATGAACGAATTTATTCGATGATGCACAACAAGTTTGACCAGCTGGAGTACGCGCTTGAGACAAAAATGCCGGCAGAAGGCGTGCAGTTTCTGGCGCTAACCGTGTATGTAATTGACCCACTCCAGCACTTCCGGTGGACCAATTTTCCGGTCGTAGAAAAAGGGTTTAAGCTTATTGATGAGCGCATGGGAAAAATTATGAAAAAACTGAAGCCGAATGACACGCTCATTGTTGTTTCAGACCATGGGATGACGCGGCTTGAAAAAATGTTCTTCACCAACAAGTGGCTTGAGCACCGCGGGTATTTGGTGCTCAAGAAAAAACAGGAAAAGAAAGCCATTGAAAAAATCGGTGAAAAAAGTTTCATTAATGTCCAGACATTTGAAAAAATTACCATGCCCATAATTAATATGTTGATTACTACGAACATGATTAAGCACATGCCAAAGTCTCTTGCTCGGCTGTATGATTATATCCGCAAAAAAGTGCTTCCCTCAAAAAAACGGGATTCCGTCGGTTGGGACAAAATACTGCCGGATGTTGACTGGAAAAAAACAAAGGCCTACAGCGTCGGCTGTGTGGGAAATATATATTTAAACATCAAAGAACGCGAAAAGTACGGCAGTGTTGCGAAAAAAGAGGCGCACAAACTCGCTGAAAAAATACGACAGGAATTGATTGCTGACGCTGAAAAAAACGAGATGAAAGCAGAGGTTCATTTCCGCGAGGAGATTTATTCAGGAAACGGGCTTGAGCATTGCCCTGATATCATTCCGTTGATTGACGGCGGCAGTGTGTTGACAACGAGTGGATATCCTCTGGCAGATACTTGGGTGCGCGCGGTTGCAGCAGAGGAGGCGCAGACCGCAACCCATGATATGTTTGGCATTTTTGGAGCGTATGGCAAGAACGTGACTGGTATTCCTGGAGAAAAAGTGTTGAGTGTTCGTGATATTACGCCGACGGTGCTTCGCTTGTTTGGACTGACGAAAGAGATCAAAGGAATGGATGGTAGAGTGCTGGACGAGTTTTTTACTAAACTAAGTACGCCAGGAACACCTGAAGCGCCTGGATCAGTTGCAGTGCGTGAAGAAGAAAAAATTACAGACGCGCTGGCAGGAATACAGTTTTAAGTGAGTTTTGAGCAGTACTGTTCTCAATGTTCTCCCCGGCAGCATTCATCAACATTCGCGCCGCAGTTCGCACATTGTCCATGGCCGTGCACCCAGATGAGTTCTGTTTTTTTGCCGCAGTACGGACAGTCCATGCTCAACCGATGGATAGAACTATTTTTTAATATTCACTTTTTTACTATTCAGTTTTTCCGTATGCGGTGCCAGAGTTGGAAGAGCTCTTCTTTTGAAACAATCCGCGCCACAAAAAGCGCGATGAAGTAGAACAGGGTTGACGAAGATACGACGATAATTGCGGTCGGCCAGAAGCTCAGCATCGTGCTCAACAGCCGGCCAACAAGGAAAATGAAACCCGCGTACAGGGTGTTGACTGCGGTGATTTTGAAAAAGAGCAGCCATGAAAATGATATATGGATGTATTTTTTGACGTACCAGCCCGATAGCACCATGAGAAGCGCAAAGTTAACGACCGTGGTGAGAACGGCACCCATCATGCCAAATGCGGGAATGAACACCAGATTGCCGATGACATCCCACACGGCAACACCCATGGTGAGTTTGGTGACGAGCAGCGGATGGCCTATACCAAGGAGTGTGGTCATGTTAAGCTGGGCAATGGTGTAAAAGATGGCGCCAAAGACGAGGAAACGCAGGGCGTTTGCAGCAGGCACATAGGCGCTGCCGAAAAAAACTTGGATGATGGTTTCAGCATAAAAGAAAATCAAAATTGCCAAGGGAAACACGGTGATGAGCGCGTACTTTTGCATGCGCGTAAGCCCGCTGTTGAGCCGCACTGTATCTTTGCGTGCCCACAGTTCAGACGCCATCGGAAAAAACACTGTGGTGAGCGTGGTGGTGATTCTCCAGAGCATTTTTGAAATCGGCAGGGCGATGTTGTACAAGCCGACCTGTGCAAGGCTGAAATATGCCAGCACAAGCGTATCGGAATAGCCGAGGATAATGCCCGCGCCTTCACCGAGAATTAAGGGTAGGCCAAACAAGAATATTTTTTTGCAGAGTGATGGGGAGAGCTCCATTTTTGCAGCGAGAACCTTGGGTGTGTGGCGAAGTTTACGCAACAGCAACGGAAGATATACGCCGAGCGGAAGCACAAGATACGCAACAAGATATGCAATCATCGGCGCAGAAACACCAAAACCATACGGCAAAAGAAGCGCGGTGAGAATGAGGATGGTAGTTATTTTCAGAAAGTCAACAAGGGAATAGAGCGTGTGAAACTGAAATCCTTGGAACGTCGGCTTGAACATGGAATGCAGCGAATGAATCATGAAGCCGATGGAGTAAATAATGAGCGGTGCATACGCAGCTTGAGTATGGAAATAATGAGTTGAAAGAAATGAGCCGAGGAGAATCACGACAAGGCCAATGAGAATTGAAAGCGCGACCTGGACGAGCAGCACAAAAAAAAATGCACCTTTTATTTTTCCGTACTCTTTTGAAACGACAAATGACGCGATAAATTTGCTCAACGCTGGCCGGAGGCCAAATTCATTTGCCACGAGGAGCACACCAAAGAGAGAGAAGATTGCATAGACCAGTCCAAAGTCGTTAGGTGAGAGGGCGCGTGCAAGCAGCACTTGGAGGAGATACCCCGAAAATGAGGCAAGAATGCCCATGACAAAAAGAACTGATGCACCATGCACCATGCGGCGCGTATAGTTGTGCTCTGTAGTGTGCCCTGTTTTTTTAGCACTGTTTTTTTTGATTGATTTAATTTGGTTAGTTGATTTTCGAGGCATACAATCCGCAGACTGTGGCCGTTTAATAAAGTTGTATATTCTTGAGCAGCACAATATTTATAAATAAACAGAGGGCGTAATGACACCTAATTACATTTAATTAACTTTGGGGTGTCAATGATGGCAAAAGAAAAAGACGAAAAAAATACAGCAAACGGCGAAACTGAAAGCACGCACAATTACAGCACCATTTCTCTTCCCAAGCCGCTGGTTGAAAAAATAAAAAAACGATGTGAAGGCACTGGCTTTAATTCAGTCAGCAGTTATGTCACCTATGTCCTGCGCCAGCTTATTTCAAACATGGAACAAAAAGAGCCGGCAAATCCCCGGCCAGCGAACCCCGAATACCGAGCGCCGGCAAAAGAGGCCTTTTCAAAAGATGACGAAGAAAAAGTCAAGGAGCGCCTCAAGGCATTAGGGTATATACAATAAATAAGTAGATGATACAATAAATAGGTAGATGAATAGAATAAGTAAATGGACAGAATAGATAATATCGGTGACATGACATGGACTACCTCGACGAACTGGAAAACAAAAGCGTGTACATAATTAGAGAAGCATACAAACAGTATCGAAAACTGGGCATGCTCTGGTCCATTGGCAAAGATTCTACCACACTCCTTTGGCTCTGCAGAAAAGCATTCTTTGGAAAAATTCCGTTCCCTGTCATGCACATTGACACGACATTTAAATTTCCTGAAATGTACACCTTTCGCGACCATTGGGCACAGCAATGGGGGCTGAAACTAATTGTTGAAAAAAATGAGGATGCTGTTGCCCGCGGCATCGGCTATGCAACGCATGACGCATTCACCTGCTGCCACGAACTGAAAACCATCGCGCTCCAAAAAGCAATTGCGAAACACAAATTCGAAGCACTCCTCGTCGGCATCCGGCGGGACGAACACGGCATCCGCGCCAAAGAGCGATATTTCTCGCCGAGAAATGAGGAATTTAAGTGGGACTACAAAAACCAGCCGGCAGAACTCTGGGATCAATTCAAAAATAAAGCAGAGCACGGCAACCATCTCCGTGTTCACCCACTACTGCACTGGACAGAGCTGGACATCTGGAAATATATCGAACGCGAAGGCATTCCGATTAACGAATTATATTTTGCAAAAGAAGGAAAACGCTATCGCAGTCTCGGCTGCATGCCAATTACCAAACCGATTATCTCAACAGCAGCGACGGTTCAAGAAATTATCCACGAGCTTGAAACAACTAACACGCCGGAACGTGCCGGCAGGGCGCAAGACAAAGAACAAGCATACACCATGCAAAAACTCCGCGCGTTAGGATATATGTAATAGATGTAGGCTACAACTATGGAACCATTTTTTTCACTGATCATCATTGGCTTCGTCGCGCTTGTTATGGAAATGGTCGACGCAGGCATGGGTATGGGCTACGGCACGATACTCACGCCGGTTGCGATCGCCGCAGGATACGAACCAGCGATGATAGTGCCGGTTATTCTGTTGTCACAAGCAGTCGGCGGCTTCACCGCGTCACTGTTTCATCACCGGCTGGGAAATGTCAATTTCAAGCCCAAGACCGCAAACCCGAAAAGAATTGCCAAGGCGCTCCGAAAGCTGGGAGTTGTTGAATCATTCAAGCAGGGATTTACCCATGAATTCAAGGGCACGCTCATGCTCACGCTTCTCGGCGTGCTCGCGACATTTGGTGGGGCAGTCATCGCGACAAAACTGCCGGGCACAGCGCTGAAAGTATATATTGGCGCACTGGTGCTGGCAATGGGACTGTTACTCATCTTCAAGAAAAAGCCGTGGGTTTTTTCGTGGAAAAAAATGCTCGGCATCGGTGTACTCGCGTCGTTTAACAAGGGCGCGACCGGCGGCGGTTTTGGGCCACTGGCCACGGGCGGCCAAGTGGTCATTGGCAACGACCACAAAAAAGCAATTGGCAGCACCACGCTCGCTGAAGCACCTATATGTCTCACCGCGTTCCTCACCTATATCGGCCTTCAAGGAATTCCGAATGTGCCGCTCCTCATCGCCGCATGCGTCGGCGCCATGCTCGGCGCGCCGCTCGGTGCTCTGTGCACAAAAAAACTGAATGAAACAAAGATGAAAAAGAGTATTGCAGTTGCTATGGTACTGCTCGGCCTCTGGACGCTGCTGAAACTCGTGTGGTGAAACAATGCAAAACATCATGAACATCGTCATCGTCGGCCATGTGGACCACGGCAAGTCAACACTTATTGGCAGACTATTTTATGATACCGACTCACTGCCAGTTGGGGTGATTGAGGAGATCAGAAAGACCTGCGAAATGCTCGGCAGAGACATGGAATTTGCGTATCTCCTTGACAGCCTGTCAGAAGAGCGCGAACAAAACATCACGATTGACACCACTCAAAGCTTTTTCAAAACCGCGAAGCGAAAGTATGCTATCATTGACGCGCCGGGGCACAAGGAATTCCTGCGCAACATGATTACCGGCGCAGCGCAGGCAGATGCCGGCGTGCTGATTGTTTCAGCAGAAGAGGGCGTGCAGGAACAGTCAAAGCGCCACGCCTATCTATTGTCGCTGCTTGGACTCAAGCAAGTTATCGTCGTCATCAACAAGATGGACAAATTTGAATACGGCCAAACACGGTTTGACGAGCTAAAAAATGAGATGAGCGTTTTTTTAGCAAAGCTCGGCATGGCGCCGCAGCAAGTCATCCCCATCTCGGCGCGCGAAGGCGACAATGTCGCGCAAAAATCAAAGAATATGCCATGGTATCAGGGCGCAACCGTGCTTGAAGCGCTTGACGGCTTTGTCGCCAAAGACGAAGAAACACAAAAACCACTCCGCCTGCCGGTGCAGGATGTGTACAAAATTGACGACAAGCGCATTCTTGTTGGCCGCGTGGAAAGCGGCACCATTTCAACGGGCGATGCAATCGTGTTCCTGCCATCAGGCAAGGCCACCATGGTGAAATCAGTTGAATCATTTTTGAAAAACACAACAACCGCGTACCGCGGCGAATGCATCGGCATTACCACCACTGACCCGCTCTTTGTCGAGCGCGGCGAAATTGCCATCAAACAAACAGAGCAGAAACTCGTGCCCACAACAACGCTGAATGCTGTCGTGTTTTGGATGGCGCGCAAGCCTGTGATGTGCAACCAAAAAATACTTCTCCGCTGTGCAACACAAGAAGTGTCGTGTGTCATTGAGCGAATTCACAAACGAATTGATTCATCAAATGTCACGGTGATTGAAGAAAATGCTGTACAGCTCAATGAAACAGAAGTGGGAGAAGTTACTATTATAACAACTGCGCCGATTGTCGTTGAAAACCGCACTGAAGGCGAAGAACTCGGCCGATTTGTGCTGGTCGCGGACAATGATGTAGCCGGCGGCGGACTCGTTTCGTAGGTGATTATCATGGTGTATGTTATTCTTGGTTATGATGCACTTGAACATGAGTGTGTGATGAAATTTAAAAATAAAACTCTTATGCAGGAGCGCTTCGGCACAACAAACCTTGATGGTTTTTCAGAACCGCGCACTATGGTTATTTGGTCATCTTTTCTTGCAGGAAAAAATCTGGAAAAGGAAATTCTTGCCGGAGACTTATGGAGTTTTAAATTGAAATTCGAAGACACCTTTTTTTCACAGTTCAAAAGCCACGCCGCCATCGACGTGCCCGGTTACACATACGATGATGATGACCATGCGCTGAATCGGAAGCTTATGAAAGAGACCATGGAAAAAACGTGCAGCATTGAGGACTATGACAAGCAATGCTTTGACCACCACAAAAAAGTCAAACAGCAGTTTTTTTCTGCATTGGATACTGCATGTAAAAATAAGCAGGAAGGAAAAGAACACACCGAAATGGTCATGGGCTATTTTGCGTTGCCGGACACCGTTGGACATATCAGTTTCGGCGTTGAGCCGAAGATGCGGCTCGTCTATGATGAGATGGAGCGGATTACCAAAGAGGTTTCATCAAGAAAAGAAGTTGACACCATTCTGATTATTTCAGACCATGGCATGTATCCGATTGGACGGTTTGGTGACCATTCACGCTACGGATTTTGGTCGCTGAATAAAGACGTCGACGTGGGCACGCCGAATCCAGTTGACTTTCGTGAAATTATTCTGAAGATGTGTGGAAAAAAATGAGTGATGGGCACTATAAATATTTATAAGATCGATAGATACTCTCGAATGACATGCCCTCCTTGTACCTCGTGCATACAACGATATCACCAACATTCTTGAATCAACGCGAAACGCGGCACGCACCTGCATGGAACAGCCATGGAGCGTTTGTGAGAAAAATAAGGGATCAGTGTCCTGATGCGCACCTTCCGTATCTTGCACTGTTTGCGCATGGTAATGGTATAATTCCGGATTGTGTTGAAGCAGGAAGTATGGTCTACGCCAACGGAGGCGTAGTGGTGCCGATCATCGATCAATCGGTAAAGATAAATGAATCTGGAAGTATTACGCTTGATGATTTTATTAAAACGTGTATTGAAGGACAGCCGATTCCATCGCTCGTAACCACGCCGCGCATCGGCGGCATTGTCGAATTCTCGCCAACAGAGTTGTATCCGGCAGTGATGGAGCGGCTGGCGGAGCGATATGAGATACGACGAATAACCATCGAATAAAAACCCAAACCCTTAAATACCCTTTATTCTCATACAAATCTATGGAATACAAAGGCAAGATTTTAGACAAGTTTCAGGAAGACGCGATTGCCGCCATTGAAAAAAACCATTCTGTTGTTGTGTCAGCGCCAACCGGCTCGGGCAAGACGCTGATTGCCGATTACATCATCAACACGGACCATGCTCGTGGCATCCGTGTTGTGTACACCGCTCCCATCAAAGCTCTTTCAAACCAAAAGTACAAAGAATTCTGCGCTGATTACGGCGAGAAAAATGTGGGCATGCTCACCGGCGATGTGGTCAAAAATCCTGACGCGCCGATTCTGATTATGACCACGGAAATTTACCGGAACATGGCCATCATCCGCGACCCGATGCTTGACAATGTCTCGTATGTGGTGTTTGATGAGATTCACTACATCAATGACATTGAGCGCGGCTATGTGTGGGAAGAGTCGGTTATTTTTTCACCGCCGGAAGTGCGGTTTGTCTGCCTGTCCGCAACGATTCCAAACGCCGACGAATTTGCGCAGTGGATTGAATCTATCAGCAAGCATCCGGTGAAAGTTATTCGCCATGAGCACCGCAGCGTTCCGTTGGAGAAAAAGTTTTTTGATGTTGAGTTGGGCGTCACCACATTGGAACACATTCGCGATGTCAAGGATGTGCCTGATTACAAGCACGTATTTGGCAAGCAGCGGAATCGCCGCGAGCGTGTGCCCGGACCTTCACACGTTGACTTGGTGAGTGAACTGCTGGAAAAGGAACAAGTGCCGTGCTTTTTTTTCGTGTTCTCCCGTAAGAAAACCCAGGAGTGGGCGCACGAATTATCAAAAAAAAATTGGTTCAAAATTAACCCGGATATCATCCACCGCATTCGCGTAAAGCTTGAGAATGTGTCGCCGGAAGTAAAAAATCTTGAGTCAACACGGCTTCTTCGCCATGTCCTGCCGATGGGCATCGGCTTCCACCACGCTGGCCTGATTCCAATACAAAAAGAGCTGGTTGAAGAATTGTTTGGCGATGGTTTGCTGAAAATTCTGTACACCACCGAGACATTCGCCGTCGGCATCAACATGCCGGCAAAGACCGTCTGTTTTGAATCGCTGCGCAAGTTTGACGGCATCCAGTTCCGGCTGTTGAACTCCAAGGAATATTTCCAGATTGCCGGCCGCGCAGGGCGGCGAGGCATTGACAAGGAGGGATTTGCATATGCTATGGTTGACCGCCGTGAATTTGATTATGCTGCACTCAAGCGGATTACACTGGTTGATACTGAACCAATTAAATCACAGTTCCGGCTCTCCATCAACACCACGCTGAATTTGATTAAGCGCCACTCGCCGCAGGAAATCGACCTGATACTCTGCAAGAATTTTTACACCTACCAAAAATATAAACAAAATTTTGACACGACGCATAAAGGCGTTGTCCACCACACGTTTGGCAACCTCAAAAAAAAGCTGGAGAAACTAGGGTATGTTGATGGAAACACGCTCACTGAGAAAGGCGATTTTGGCGCAAACATTTACTCGGAAGAAATTTTGACCACTGAAATATTTTCAACGTCGTTCTACCCGCGGCTTGATGAGTATCAGACGTTATTGATGGTTGCCTCAATTTGCTATGAGCACCGCGAGCGCACCCAATTCCGCCAACTCTATCCGTCTCCGCCGTATCAGGACCTTATGCACAAAATCAATACCGATCCGTATTTATCAAAAGAAAAACGTTTTGGCCACCTAAAAGAATTAACCGCGTTTGTGCATCCCTGCTACCACGGCGACACAATTTTTGACATTCTTTTAAATACGAATTTGCAGGAAGGCGATTTAATTCGGCTGTTCCGCCAGATGATGGACCGCATGAACCAAATCAAAATGGCAACCCGCGATATGCAGCTGCGCGACCGCATGGAAAACTGCCAGCGCATGGTTATTGCGTGCCTGAAGGATATTGATGCGGTTTAGATAACGATAATAACCGAAAAGTTTAAATAGTTCTTTGTAGTTATTAGTGTTAACATGGCTGAAAAAGAAGTTATTCAAAAGAATTTTGAGGAATATTGGGAGATAGCAGAGTATTCAATGAGTAAGGGAAAATACAACGCGGCAGTCATTCTCTATTACAAAGCGCTGGTTGAGATATGCGATCGTGAGCTTCTGAAAGCAGTACACAAAATTGGCGCAAACCACACCGAACGATTCGCCTTGTTAGAAAAAAATGCCCCGGAGCTGTACGGTATCGCGTCACGATTGTTTCGCTTCTATCGCGATTCATACAACAAGGAGATAACGGAGACCGTGGCAAAACTCGTTAAAAATGAGGTGGAACATGCTCAAAGAATTAGCACCACTGTTCAAAAAAATTGAGCGGTGGATGGTACACGAGAAGGCATTAGATGTTATCCTCTTTGGCTCTGCTGCCCGCGGAAAAATGCAGCCGCAGGACATTGACCTCTGCATTTTGATATCAGATACCGATGAAGAAAAAAGCATCGAATTAGTTGATTCATTGGGGAAAATAACAGAAAAAGATGTTAAAACACATATCACGATTCTCACTGCAACAGCGTTGGTGAAAGGAAACACGCTGACCAGAACGCTCTTGAGTGAAGGGGTTAGCATTAAACACAAAACAGATTTTTCCCGCAGAGGGGGATATGAGAAAAAGACATTGTTTGTCTATTCGCTTAAACACTTTTCCGCATCACAACGTGTCCGCTTTCATTATCTGCTCAGGGGAAGATATGGTATGCGAGGCATACTTGCTGAGGTTGAAGGAAAACTTATGGGCACCGGCACGATGGCTGTGCCAACCGAAAAAGAAGACATCCTGAAAGAGGTTTTTGACCAGTGGAAGGTACCGTACACGATGCACCGAGTACTCTGGAGTTAATAATGATAACCATCAAGTTCATTTAGAAGTTAAAAGTTAGCACCATTAACCAGAGCCACTGAAAGGTTTAAATACAGCCCGAATTTCCCAGCAATCAATGACTCTATTCCGAAACGCTTTACTCGCCGGCCTTTTAGCTATTGTACCCGGTTGCTTAGATTTGCCAAAATGGCATGACGCACCACGAGATGCAGGAACATCAGAAAAATATGACGCAGATAAAAAGGAGGATGTGTACCAGCCAAGAGACGCCTATCAGTTCGCAGATGGAGTGCAAGAGAGCGGAACAGACGCAACACCACCTGCACAAGACGCAGGCACCGTGCCAAAATACGACGCAGAAAAAAAAGAAGATGTACACCAACTACAGGACATCGAACACCAAGCGGATATCCAGCTGGATACAGGTCAAGAAGAACATGACGCACGAACACTGGAAGATGTCGTGAGTGACGCTCGCATATCTTTACCTGATTCTGAAGGAGATGTGTATGATGCTGGCCCAGCAGATATGGGCACACCGGATGTTAGAATAGTACCTGAATGCGTTATTACCGGAAATCTTGAACCATTTTATACTGGACTTATAGAAACAGCAGGTCGTGGAGAATGTAAAATTGGGGAACGATTATGTATTGATAATAATGGCCGACCAACGTATGTTACGGTAACGCCGGAAGTAACTCCTTTACCTGAAAGTTGTAATAATAAAGATGATGATTGTGATGGTAACATTGATAACGGGTATGATGTTGGTGCAGCATGTGAAGTCGGACAAGGCATCTGCCATTCTCAAAGAACAAAAGAATGTGCACCTAATGGATTAGAAACACGATGCAACGCACCAGTGATTCAGCCGCAGGATGAAATATGTGATAATGGTATTGATGAAAATTGTGATGGTGAAATAGATGATCAAGTGATATGTAGAAGGTTAATAGCGTATATTTGTAAGGAAAATGATAATAAGGATGTTTGTCTTATAACAATTGAGGGCAATGATAAAATAAATATTACCCAAGGAGGAACTAATTGGAACGGTATTCAGGGTGATGGCAGCCTGGGGTACACCATTCCTGTTTCTTGGTCTCCGAACAGAAGAAAAATTGCGTTTATTTCTGCAGAACAAAATGGGGTTGTTTTGTATGATATTGTTAATGAAACAGGAGAAAGAGTAGACAATACCCAAGATGTTTCACAGATTCTGTATTCACCAACAACCGGAACAAAAATGGTGTACAAAACAAATGATAATCATCTGGGGATTTTAGATTTAGAGACTGGAGAAAAGAGAATTATGACAGTTGGAGTAACACCAGCATGGTTTCCGAACGAACAAAGTTTTGTGTATGGTGCAGCAAACTCGTTAGATAGAATCTATTTAGATGGAAGAGTTCAGACGATTTTTAATGATGTTGGCACCATGCCGGATGTTTCATCTAACGGGGAAAATGTTTTGTTTATTAATCACACCAGAAACGGAGTATACGGCATACAGAATGGATATGTAGAAACCGGAGAGGTACGTGGAGAACGGGAGGAAAATAATCTTCTTCCACGATGGTTTACTGATAATCAGCGGTTCGTTTTTGGTTCAAATGGTGAAGTTTTTTTTAAAACAATGGAAGTAGGTGATACAACAAACCTCACCAACAACCCTGCACGGGATGAAATGCCCGCAGTCTCCCCCGATGGAGCATACGTCGTATTCGTCACCGACCGTAATGGCACCAAAGATTTGTACAAAGTAGAAGTAGCAACCGGTATCCAAACCCGCCTCACCGACGACCCGGGCGACGAAGAAGCACCAGTGTTTGCGCCGGCGCACCAATAAAGAATTCTTTGAGGGATATAGAAAAGCTTATATATAAGTTATCTATTGTGAAGTGGTGACACTTAAGTTTGGTGTTGATTATGGGTAAAACAAGTTATGTTGTTGGCGGAATAATCTTTCTTATAGCAGCAAGCATATTAGTGTTTGCTATTCCTTTTCCTTATAGTGCAGTTGAAGCATACACTGTACAAGAACCTTATACAGCTACAGAAACTTATCTTGATTGGGAACCGTATATGGATAAAGAATATTACACTGAGGAAGTACCTTATACAGACAAAGAGCATTATACTGATCAAGTCCCTTACACAGACGAAGATTGCCGTAAAGAACTTCCGACAAGTACTGGTGAATTAGTTGTGAGGGGAATAACTGCCTTGTTTAGTGGCGATGAAAATGCTCTTTATCGAGAAGAATGTCAAAGCGTTTTAAAATATAAAACACAACAGAAAGAAAGAGATGTTCTGAAATATAGAACAGAACAAAAAACAAAAGATGTTTTGAAGTACAGACAAGTGCCCAAACAGAGAGAAATAACAAAGCATAGAAACGTACAAAAAGAAAGATCAGTTACTAAGCAAGCTACCGTGTATAATAAATGGGCTGGAAATGTTCAATATTATTACGCTGCTTAATCCAATTAGTAAAATTTTAATACTTAAAAAGATTAGGAGGAGAATATGGGACTCGGTTCATGGATAGCAGGCTTGGGTGTTACAGCTGGAGTATTTTTTGGAATTATCGGTTTGATGTTGTTAATGATCCCATTAATTGGTTGGTTATTTGCCGTTCCATTCTTTGCTGTTGGTATAGCTGCAATAATTGCAGGACTCACTGGAGGAGCTACTGCAGGAGTAGCAAAGAAAGTTTACCATTCAACGAATTCAACCGCATATTGCGAACAATGTGGCAATCAGGTGAATAAGTCAGCTAAATATTGCGGGGAATGTGGGGAGAAGGTATAAAGATGACCAAAGTGTGTTGTAGCTGTGATAGTGAGCTAAAAGAAGGAGACGAATATGTGTGTAAACGTTGCCGAAAGTATGTGTGTGAAAAGTGTGTAAGAGAAACTGGGCGGAATAATTATTGCAGGGATTGTTATTAAACCCCCAGCGACGAAGAAGCACCCATCTTCGCGCCGATACAGAGATAAGCGTAAAAACCGAATTATTTAAATAGGCTGATTCTTTAGAAAGAGAATATGGTCAAATTGATATACCCCAGCGCTGAAAGAATTGTTGAATATAATCTTCTCGTACTTGCGTTGGTTAAAGTTAAAAAAGCAGATAAAGGCCAAGTATTAGATATGGCTGGAATTAGAAGAATAGTGAGCGAGTGTGAAGAAAAAGAAGGAGATCTGTATGATAAAGCAGTGGTTTTAGTAAAGGGTTTGGTTAAAAAACATCCGTTTGCGAGTGGCAATAGAAGAACAGCGTTCATTGTGACAAAAGAGTTTATAGCAATAAACAAAGGAACGTGGGGAATTAAGGATGAACCCTCCTCTGCAACAATTATGCGAGGGATTCGGGAAGGATATTATTCAGACGAAGAAATAAAGGAGTGGATTAACTATGGCAAAATCAGAGAATTTAGACGATACCATTAGATTGAAGATCGTACGGGAAGAACTTGAACGGTTTAACAAGTTAGTACACGGAAATGAAAAATTATTAAGAGCGATTGGAGAACTTTGAAGACCAAACCAGTTTCACCTCCGGCAACGAAGAAGCGCCCGTGTTTGCGCCAATCCAGAGATAAATTAAGCCGGCACCATTTTAATTCCGTCTTTATCAGGAATCAGAATTAATTCTTCGTTGTTTTTTAGCTTATATTTTTCTGCAAGCTCTTTGGGAATGCGCACGCCGAGGCTCATGCCCCATTTTGAAATTTTGACGTGATACTTTTTGAGAGTGCGGTAGATGGTGGCGACCTCGTGGAGCTGTTCCATATTCACGATGCCTTCACCACAGCGTGCGCAGTGAAAATAGCGGTACGGAATATTGTCTGGCGTGAATGTTCGCCGTTCTTTCATTATTCCGCCGCAGTCATGGCATTTTTTCATGTTAGTTTCCTTGTTCTATAGTGAAAATGACGAGTTTGGTGCTGATAATCTGCCCAACACAGATAATAGTTCGCTTTCCTTGACTGATAAATTTAACTCCATGTTTGCCGTATCGTTCAACACGCCCTTTATAGAGTGTATCTTGAATAAGATCAGGATCTATTCCGCGTTGAATTGCGCGATCCAATACATGCCATCGAAGTTCAAGAGTATAACGGGAAATGTCCATGACTGGACTCCCGCAACGAGAGATAGTAAATGATATCTTTTGATATATAAATGTTTGTAGTTAGAGAGTATACAGTTCATAGAAAAGAGCGCATGATTTTTTATCTATCTCCCAACCCCCACATACTTAAATCCCTTCTCCTTCATCGTGGTTGGTTCCCACACATTTCTGCCGTCAACAACACAGTGCTGTTTCATCATCTGTTTCATCTTCTCAAAGTCCGGTTCTCTAAATTCATCCCATTCAGTCATCTCAACCAGGCAGTCAGCGCCGGAAAGCGCGTCATATGGGTCAGTTCCATATCGTATTTTGTCGCCGTATATTTTTTTGACATGTTCCATGGCTTCAGGGTCAAAGACAGAAACAGAAGCGCCTTCTTTCAAGAGTTGGTCAATCAAAACAAGTGATGGCGCTTCACGAATATCATCTGTTTTCGGCTTAAACGCCAATCCCCATACTGCAATTTTTTTGCCGCGTACATCGCCAACGAGTTCCTTAATCTTCGGCAATAAGCTTTGTTTTTGCTCCTCATTCACCGCATCAACTGCCTTCAATAATTTGAAATCAACATCGTGCGAACGCGCCATATCAATAATGCCACGCACGTCTTTCGGAAAACACGAGCCACCGTAGCCCGCACCGGCCTGCAAAAACCGTGAACCAATGCGGGTATCCAGCCCCATGCCGCGGGCAACTTCTTTGACATCAGCCCCGACCTTCTCGCACAGCCGTGAAATCTCATTCATAAAAGAAATACGCGTAGCTAACATGGCGTTTGACGCATATTTTATCATCTCTGCGGTTGGAATGTCAGTAAAAATAATCGGTTTCCCCACCCGCTCAATGGCGGAATACAGCTGTTTCATAAGCTCACGTGCAGTATCAGAATCAGAGCCAATAACAACGCGGTCGGGGTTTTGGAAATCATGCACCGCTGCGCCTTCGCGTAAAAATTCTGGATTGGAAACAACATCAAACGAATAGGAAGAGCCCATGTCTTTTTGTTTTTCTTGAATGAGCTTTTTAACTCGTGCAGCCGTGCCCACTGGTACTGTGCTTTTATTCACAACAACCTTGTATTCGTTGATATAGACTCCAATGTCAGCAGCAACCGCATCCACAAACCGCAGGTCAACACTGCCGTCAAGATTTGACGGCGTTCCAACCGCAACAAAAATAACGTCGCCGTGCTCAATGGCCTGCTGTTTATTTGTGGTGAATACCAGACGGTTCTTCTGGACATTGGCAAGGACCAAATCCTTCAGCCCAGGCTCGTAGATAGGAATCACACCGGAATTCAGTTTCGCAATTTTGTCAGCGTCAATATCTAAACACACAACATCGTTGCCGAAGTTTGCCAAGCACGCTCCCGAAACCAGTCCAACGTAGCCCGTGCCGATAATTGTAATTTTCATTCGTGCACCATGCTGTTTTTAACAAAGTCACTGCCCATGTTCATTAAATATTCTGCTTGTTCTTTCGTCCGCGCCTCGGTGAAGATGCGGAATTCAGGAGCGTTCTGGGACGGCCGGAATAATATCCATGCGTTGTTTTTGAACAGCACCTTGACGCCGTCCATGGTTTCAACACCGGCAACATGGTCGTCAAATTTGGCAATAAACTCGTGCTGGCAACGCTCTAAAATCGACTCATTCAATGAAGATGCACAATCAAATTTATCTTTGAGCTGATGGTACACTGGTACGTCCTTGCGCACCTCGTGCAGCGGGCGGTGGCGAAGCCAGTTGAGCACTTCTATCGTCGGTATGCCGCCATCTCGGCTAAAATGATACTCACCAAAAATACTGCCGCCGTTACTTTCAAAGCCGAAACATTTGGTGCCTTCAGAAAGAAGCTGTTTCATCTGGGAAACAACATACGGCGCGCCAACTTTGGTGCGGAAAACTTCTTTGTTCAGGCAGTCAATAACTGAGGAAACATTAATCGGTGTGACAATCGCTTCAAAGGAAGGGTTGCGTGCAATGAGCGTGCAGATAACATCCGGCACAATAAGTGTGCCGTCTTTTTGATAGAAAACAACACGGTCGCCGTCGCCGTCATACACTACCCCGACATCGGCGTTGTGTTCCTTGAGCGCTGCGGCAAGTTCTGGATGGCCTGTTAGTTTTTCCGTGTCAACGGCGATAAAACCAGTAGCAGGAGGCAGTTCATGCACCGTCGCTCCGAGCAACCGGAGAACGCCGGGGATAACAAACGATTGGCAACTGTTTCGTGCATCAACCACAACGGTCAACCCGTTGAATGGCCGCTGTTTGGTGTGGGTGATTTTGACTGCGTGCTTGCGCAGCAATTCAGTGTACAGCGAGTTTGCATCTGATGATTCAGCCACTGCATTTGCTCGCACCAGAGGGGTAATATGTTCAAGCTCGGCATAGATTTTTTCAAGTGCCGTCTCGTCATCTTTTAATATCTCGCCAGATGGTAAGAAAAATTTAATCCCATTCATGTGTTCAGGAATGTGGCTGCCGGTAATCATGATGCCGCCGGCACATTTTTTTTCCTTGACATAGTACGCAATCGCGGGTGTTGGCGTAATTCCCTGAAACGAAACATCACATCCTTCGTCGGTAATGGCTTGTATCACGGCGTCCTTGATGTGCGGACTGCTCGGCCGCAGGTCCATGCCGATAGCAAAAACGCCTTTGCGCGACTGCGGCGCTGCGTAGGCGAGAAAGGCGCGCGTGATGGCATAACAGAAACTATCAGTCAGAGAGATATAATCCTGTGCCGAAGTTGATTCTGCATAGCCACGAATACCTGATGTCCCGAATAATTTTGTTTGTTTCATAGGCGTTCAATAACCTCAGGCGTTATTTCGGAAAATGAGCCGGCAATCAGGTCGGCATGTTGGAGCTCTTCTGCAGTGTTGCGTGAATTGAGGATGGCAATGCATTTCATGCCGGCGCTTTTTGCCGCGGTGATGCCGGTCTTTGAGTCTTCAATAACCACACAGTGATACGGATCTTCTTCCAGCAGGTGGGCAATTTTGAGGTACACTTCAGGATGTGGTTTTCCAACTTTGACGCCTTCGCCGCCGATGATGACATTGAATTTGTCGTCGATATTCAGCGTGGAAAGAACCGCATTGACGGCAACCATGCTCGTGGTGCTACCCAAACCGAGCTTGTACCCGCCGGTGGAAAGCTGGTGGATGAGTGCAACAACGCCATTCCGTGGCTGAATCGTGCCGCGCATCATGTCGCCGGCAAGATGGTCTTTTTTCATGATGAGGAGCTCACGGAATTGCACATCTTCTTTTGAGAGGTGGTTGAATTCTTCGAGCACAAGCCGCGTGCTGACGAGCCCGTGCTTGCCGCATATTTTTGAAAAATAATAAGTTCGGTCAATCGGTATGCCGATGGCTGTGTAGGTTTTAATCCATGCATCGCAGTGGAAGTCTTCGCTTTCCACAATGACGCCGTCCATGTCAAAGATGACTGTTTTCATGGGATCATGTCCTTTAATTTTTCTGGTGGAAAATCAATGTGCGCAAAAAGTTCTTGTTCAACTTGTTTTGCTTTTTCGATTTCATGCGTCCATTTCGGCAGGATTTTTGAAAGCCTTGCTTTTTTCCGTTCGTAGGCCTCTGCAGCGCGCTCATCGATGGTGACAATCGTGTCAATAAATACGCGCCAGTCGCTGTACCATTTTATTTTTTCTTCGATGGACATGCGCGCAGTGTCGTGCTCACCGTTTGCATCTTTGGTGCCACGAATGATAGCTGCCAATTCAGGATAGTTGGTATGCAGGATTTCGTACGCAATGGCGTCTTCGTGCATGCCAGCGTATTTTTTGCGGAGCTGAGCGTGCATCGCAATCTGTGCAGGAGTTGGATAAAAATTGAGTGTAGGATTTGGCGTGCTGATGTTTTCAAAGACGACTGCTTTCATCAAATCATGCAGGAGGCAGGCGCGTGAAACCAATTCAACGTTGACTGCCATTCCTTTTTTTTTGAGTTCCTGCGCCAAAAACGTGCCGACCTCGCACACTTTTTTGCAGTGGCTGAAAATGTTTGACGGCACGGCGTACGTTTCAAAGAGCGCAAGCGCTTCAGCATGCGTTGGCAGATTCATTGGTTCGCCTGCTCAAACGATTCTGTGTGGTGAAAAACATGGCCTTTGTCCATAATGGTATAGTCGACATAGTTGAATTCTTCCATTGCTTCACTGCGCATTTTTGCAAGATTTTCTGGATTGGGTGAAAAGACAAGCACGCTACCGCCGCCTGCGCCGAGTGGAAACGTGGTGCAATTGTGGCGTTCTGCCATGGCCTGTAATTTTTTGTGCGACTCGACCATGTAGCTGGCGCAGAGCTGGACACGGATATTTCTATATTCGTTAATCGCGTCAACCATGGCATGCCAGTGCTTGTTGCGCAGCGCTTCGCGAAAATTATACGCGAGCTCGCATTTTTTCTTGTGGAGCTTGAATCCATTTACTTTGCGCAGTTCGTCGTGCCATTTGGCGTTGGTGTCGGCGCTGTACCGTTCGTGGGTAAAATAAATGTCCATTCTGCTGCGCACGTCTGCGTAGTCCTCGGGCTTGAGCAGTTCTTGTCTGATGGAGGTGCCGTAGAAGTTGTCCTGCCCGGGAATGCCCCACGGAAACCAGACATAGTCGCGAATGCCGCCGAACACCGCAGCGGATTGTTCCTGCGTGCCCGTGATGCTGACGCCGAGATCATGCTCAATCATTGAGGCCATGCCGATGATTTGATGATTGGTAAATCGGTTGCCAGTCAGCTTGTTGGCAAGCAAACAAACACCGACCGTAACGGCCGCACTGCCGCCGAGTCCTGCAGATTTTAATTCCGGGCGCTCGTTTTTTACGATGAATTTCACGCCGTCGAGATTGAATGTGTCCATGATGCGCAGCAGCCAGTTTTCTCTCGTCGGAGGAATGGCGTCTTTGTTGTAGATGTAACTAAATCCAAAATCAATACTCTCAACACCCAGCTTGCCCAACTCGATGGGCACCGCAGTAATTTCCGTGCCAACAGAAATGGAAATGCCAACGGTGCGTGGAAACGTGTTGCTCCATTCCATTTTCGGATCGGCATGCGGATTTGCAGGAATATCAGTAAGGTGCCAAAATGATTGCTGGAACATACGCAGGTCAAGGCTGGAGCCCGGCCCGTCGATTCTGTTGAATACTTTGATGCTGGGCAGTTTCCCTTCTTCCTTTGCTTTGGTGAGTATTGTATGGATGTGATTCATCGTAAACCCCCACTATGCCGACGAGCGACTACCGAACGCCGAATGCCTAACAAATGTCTTCCCATTCTTTAATCGCTTTTTCATAGCGTTCCATGGTGCCGGTGTCAAACCATTGGCCGTCCGATACAAACCCAAATAGTTTTCCTTCGCCCGCAAGTTTTGGAAACACACTTTTTTCGAGCATGCAAAAGCCCGGGCTGATGTACTTCAGTACGTCGGGCTCCATAATGTAAAACCCCGAGCTGATGAGATTGCTCGGCGCTTGTTCGCGGGCTGGCTTTTCAACAAACTCAAGGATGCGTTCTCCTTCAAAGCGCGCAACGCCGTACTGGCTGGGGTCTTCGACACGCACCAGCGCGATGGTGACAAGCGCGTTATTTTTTTTGTGGAGCGCGAGCATTTTTTGAATGTCGATTTTTTTCAGCTCATCGCCGTTGGAGCAGATGAATGTTTCGGTGAGCAGGTGCTTGCCGAGCAGCAGCGGGCCGCCGGTGCCCACCGGCTCGGTCTCTTCAATATAATCCAACGCAATGCCGAGCTTTTCGCCGTTTTGAAAGTGCGCACGAATTTTGTCCCGCATGTGGCCGACTGCCAGCGTGACATTGGTGACGCCGTGCTTTTTAAGCAGGTCAATAAGGTGCTCGGTTAATGGCCTGCCATGTACCGGAATAAGCGCTTTTGGAATCTCGTAGGTTATAGGCCGGAGACGGGTTCCAAGGCCCCCTGCAAGGATGACTGCTCGGTTGATCATTTGACCACGGTGGTACCAAGGGGTATTTAAATTTAATGAGCTCAAAAACACAACTTTTAAATACCCCCTCGTTGTTGTTCATCTTGAACGGCCATAGGGGCGTGGTCCTACCCGGTCCCATTCCGAACCCGGCAGTCAAGAACGCCTCCGTTTCCGGTTGTACTGCACTCCGTGCGGGAACCCGGGAAAGCTGTTCACCTTTTTTTCTAAAACAACAAAAAGAAGTGTACCAAAATGATACTGAATAGTTAAAAATAATTAAAAAAATTATTCTGGACGGTCAGGAATTCTCAACGGCAAGCGTGCTGTATTTTCGTAATACATGACGCTTAGATTTCCTGAATGAGGCATTCCTGCAGGAACACCGGGCTTGTAGAAACGTGAATCCTTCACAAAGCCAAGTTGAGCCATAGACCGGAGCTCAGGGAAGCGTGTTTCTGTTGCATCTTCGCTCACCAGAAAATCAACACCGCGACGCTCCATACGTGTAGCAAGTGCTTCCACCAATGCAAGGCCGTATCCTTGACGCCTGAATTCTGGCTCGATGCCGATGCGGATAACTTCGGCAACGGTTTTCGCCTCATATCGTTGAGGCTCTGTTGGAGCCGATTGGCGATCGTGCACTGCAAGAACGCGGTAATCAAGAAATCCGATGCTTCCTGTTTTCGTGTCTGACTGTGGTGAAACGTCGGAAAACACGCGGCGCTCTGAAGCAGAAACAACCGAACCAACAATCAGGCGTTCAGCGTGGATTATTATATCAGAACTCCACATCTCGGCGAAGTCTTGGCTTAGCTGTTCTTTTACCCAACCAATATAGTTGACTCGAACAATACCTTCTGATTCACTGGTAACCATGAGCAAAACCTCCGAACGACGGAATTATACGGTGATTTATAAGATTTTGCCTTTTTGGGCGATAGGTTTAAAAGCAAGGCCTTTTCGGAGTGGTTGCATGCTCGCTGAGAAGTTGAACAAGAGAAAAAGAAAAACAGCACTGTATGGAGCCATAGCACTCATCGGCATGGGCGCTATTAGGGGAATAGACCGCACTACGCCGTATGGCCAGAATCCCGAGCCAGCAGCCAACCGAGTGTGTTCAGTGCCGAATTATACGGTCGATGATATTCTTGAAGGTGTGCCAATTGAAAAAGCGGTTGGTGTTGGTGACTATCTTGATTTGAGAAGAACACACGCAGATATGGTGGTGTTCATGCACGATAATAGCCCCAGTTCGGTTGGGCTTGCACGCGTGGTGCAGAAGCTTGTTGCTGCATTTCCCCAAGCGTATTTTGTTGCGTATGAATCAGCCCGTGATTTCAATGATGAAGGCCAAAACATTGTGCTGCCGGCACTGGTGGTGTACCGTGATGCAGAACAGCGCAGAACCTATCAGGCGTATGCTGTACGCGAACGAAACATTGATGCAGCCGTTGCCAGAATTACTGAAGATGTTCAGCGAGTGTTTGCCCAGTAAGACAGATTGAGAAACAGATTTATTTTCCCTTCCAGTTTATGAAGGTATCTTTCTTTTTATTGATGAAATAGACCATCAGCAGGAACGTCACCACGAGTATAATGAATCCAAGTTTGCTGCGCGTGTCAAAGTAGCGGATGGTCGCGCCAAACGTCGTTGCGATGCTTCCCAAAAACAGCCCCATGGAGACGCTGTCTTTCAGTGCAGGAATAAACACTGCCCCTAACAGAACGACGAGGTTAAAGAGGGTGATGAAAACGTACTTTGTTCCTTCATACTGCAGTTTTTCCTGCTCCCATTTCTCCTGTTCCTGCTGGTTTTGCTGCTGGCACACGCGCTGTTTTTCTGAAATGTCGCCGCGCAGCGCTTCAGTGCCGTCTTCCGGCCGCGCAGGATAGGGATATTTGTTGTAGCAGTCAATCGATGGCTGATAATAGGAATGCGTGCCGGTATATTGCGGGAAAAAGACATTGGCACCTAAGAATACCATTGGGATGTAGAGGAGAACGATGATCAACACTGATATGAGTTTGGTCCAGTTCATAAAAGTAATGAGAGCACGTTGAGATTATAAAGTTTACGCATTAGCCCAGGTGACTCACGTGGCGTTCCTCAACAGGCACCGACGCGTAGTGCCGAGTGAGAGAGTCTGCGCGAAAAAAACCGGCGGCAAGGCTTCCCGTAAGAATCGTGAAAAATTGGACAGCGCCTTTGACCGGCGAGCCTCCTTGGTAATCAGTAATTGATGCAAGCGCGGAAAGGCCCATTATTGTAAAAATACCTGCACATGCGTATTTATAGAGTGTGCGTTCGTAAAGCGATGGACGGCCAAGAAGGGCAAGCGAATGAGCAGAATGAACACTATCATGAAACGACCCCTGCACTGCACGTTGCTCAAGTGTTGACGAGGATGAAAACAGGTGAGGAGCAACAAGCCCTGAGATAGAGGGCGCCGAGTCTCCGAGCAAAGCTGCTTTTTTAGCATAGAACATTTCTTGCCAACGGGGTATTTCAGGATACAACGTGACATGAGCGCCATCGACAACGCGATGTACCGGAATCGAGCGTTTTTTAAACATAGGGACAGATACAAATAACAAGTAGATAAACATTTCGGAAAAGCTTAAATACAGAGCCAAAAAACAGATACAAATGATAAGCGTAACTGATATTGGGAATTTGTTAGATGAATTGCTTGGAGAAGGAAGTTTTTCAGAAACAAGCCCTTTTGAAATAAGTGCTTATGATACACACACAAAATTTCTCTATGCGTGTCAACTTTGGAAGAAAAAAGGGGAAGTATATATTGAGGAACAAAGACAGGTAGATTATGTGATGATAAATATGAATGATTATAAACTGAAAAGAACAAAGAATGGATGGAAAATTGATTGGCGCGACCTTAAACCATGTCAAGAAGTTAGAAAGGACAAAGAAAGAGAGCTCGAAGAGACGTATGACCACATACGAAATGCGTTGGTGCCACAACAGCGAGAGATTGGCTCGCCATCAACACGTTTGATAGAAGGAAATTAATATCATTTCAACAAAATTTAAAAAAGAACAAACAAAACATAGTTCATGCTCACCGTCTGCCCTGAATGCAAGGAAAAGCTCCATGAAGGCCAGCATAAGTTTGCTGATGGATTCTACACAATAAAATATTGCAAGCAGTGTGGGTTCCGGGAAGAGAAGCCGGAGAACATAAAAAAAGTTAAAATAAATCCTTGTTAAACTTCAGCTGCAGCGACCGTGGCCCCAGCACGCAAATCTCGCTGACCATTCCTGGCTTCACGCCGTACGCCGTAAGTTTTTTCGGCAGCAGCGCAGCGATGGATGAGCCGACTTTGATGATTTTGCGGGAGGAGTGAATGTGCTGGTTGGCTTTTTTAAGTTCCAAAGCATATTCAGCTTGTGAACGCGAGAAGGTAATCTCTTTACAGCGAGTACATTGATAGCCAGGTATCAAAAATTCCATGAAAGGAACTTCTCCAACGGTGATAGTTCCTCCACAATTACAGGGATATTCTTTTTTACGCATTTCCATGTTTCCAAAACCTCGTGATGATTCGTAGTATGTTCGGTTTTATGTCGGTGATGACAAAATATGTTTTGTTGTATTCCTTAAAATATTTTTTGAAACAAATGCGACTGAGCTTGGCATTTGATCTATGAGGAACGATGCTTCCTTCGCGAACAACGACATCAAACAAATCGATTTCCTGGATATCTGACAGCCGTTCGTAAAGCAGATGATTGCTATAACCGATCGGCACTTCTTTTCGATCGATCATGTTCAGTTTATCTTGAATCCATTGTTCTTCCATGAGTAAACCTGTTATAATATTTAAAGCTTTTTATTATAATGGCTAATTAATCAAAAAAAATAAAAAAACAAAGAATTTACAGCTTGAACAGCCGAAATCCGTGGCGGTCCCGCCCTTTTTCTTCGTCATCGTCACCCGCGTCGCCTTCCATCACTTTCTCATAGTATGATGTCGGCCGGATGTCAGTGATCACGGTGCGGTGCACCACATAGTCACCGCTCTTGCTCTTGAAAATCTTTGACTCGATGTGCGGCATCTTCGCCAGCTTTTCCTTGTTCTGCTCTTCATACTTTTCATAGGTGTTTTCATGTTGTTTTTGTTTTTTTGCCATGTGTTTACTCCGCGCAGCGAGTTTACAAAACGAGAGATACATGGATTAATAAGCGTTTCCCAGAAAAATTCGGAAGAATTCCGACACTGCCGTAATGTTTTCGGCTCGGCCGGAAGATTTGCGAAAAAGAGCCAGAAATCCGGAATTATTCCGCCCCTACCGAAACTGTTTGTTCTTTCGACGACATAAGAGAGGGGGTTATTTTGCGTAAAGCGCCGTGCCGCCGAACGTAGCGTAGGCGACACATTTTTGCTCAAGCTTTTTTGCGCTCTGAGCGCAAAAAAGATTGTTTTGGAAGGTTTTCGGCAGCGCCGGAACGCATACTCGTGGCAGGCGGACAAATAGAAACCAACGATTGAAACTGCTAACTATCCGAATCCCAACTCAATCACCACGGTGCCGTTTTTTTCGTCAATCGCCGTTACAACGTCGTTGTTTTTGTAGATTTTTTTGACCTCATCCCACGACTTCTGTTTGCGCGCCGCGGTGATGACGTCGAGAATGTTCTTGACCAGTGCATAATTGTGGTAAATCAATTCGCCTTTGCGCTGGTTTTCTTCGACTGCGGCACGGAGGTTGCCAACTTGTAATTCCTGCGCTTCAACAATTTTTTGCGTTTTCAGCAAGTCCTGATTCGATTGGACACGCTGTTTTTCTGTTGATTTTTCAAGCAGGTGCTTGGTGAACACCTCGTCGAGCCCGTGGTTGAACGTGGCAACCGGAACTGAATCAAGGCCTTCGTAGAGTTGGAAGGGAAACGGCGTAACCGCATACGGGGTGCCAAGCTTGAAGACAATGCGCGGATCAAGCGATGCGCTGCGCACTGCTTCGATACCTTCAAAGAGATGCTGGAGGTCTGCTGACGTCGCGTCAAGCGGCCGAATAGTCTTGCGCACCTGTGCTCGGATGCACATTTCTTCGGCGTACGCACCGCCGACACCGAGGTCAGTGGCAAGGGCCTTGACGATTGCGTCCTGGGTGGTATCTCGCATGAGCTGGACAAGATCCTGCGGCGTGAGGGTAAACATATTGTACCCGCGTGCAGGGATCGTGTATGGTTCGCCTTTTTTGACGCTGCGCTCTTTCCACTCCTGCACTTCCCAGGGAGACATGATAACCTCTTTTTCGTCAAGGAGAATAACATTTCCCTTGCTGTAGAGCTCAAGGGCAAGCGTGCGCTGAAGCACCTTGTTGTCTTGTTTTATTTCAAAGCCGATTTCGACGATGCGCTCAAAGCCCTTTTGCGCAACAAACGTTACTCGAGCTTGCTCAAGCTGTTTGCGGAGGTACATGCAGAAACCGTGGGGCTCCGGTGGATTTTTGAACTTTGTTGAGGTGAGATACAGCATTTTTCCCGGCAGCACGCGCAGCAAAAACTTGCCGTGTCCAGTCTTGTGAAATATGAAGAGCAGTTCTGCACGCACGGGCATGAACACTTTGTCGATTTTTGACTCAACGAGCTGCTGAAGCTCTTGGACAATAAAGGAAAGGTCCACGGCGCTGATTTCTTCTTTCATACGCTCCAGCAAGCGCACATTCTTTATAATTCTTGATTACTA
Source organism: Candidatus Woesearchaeota archaeon (assembly GCA_030651375.1). Classification (NCBI taxonomy): domain Archaea; kingdom Nanobdellati; phylum Candidatus Woesearchaeota; species Candidatus Woesearchaeota archaeon. The sequence goes on from JAUSFM010000016.1 coordinate 136,208, forward strand.
CTCCGTTATACTAACAAAGATTTATATGAGCAAAAAAGCCAATACGGGGTATGTATGATATTATTATCGGGCGAGATGAAAAAGAGCGGGCTAAATTCGGCACTGAAGGCACTGTCCTGCTGGGCAGGCAATACATTCAAATGGGCAGAACCACGTCGCTCGCTAATAATATCCACCTCGACGTAACCCATGCGCACGTTGTGTTTATCTGCGGTAAGCGTGGTGGGGGAAAATCGTACACTATGGGCGCGATTTCTGAAGGCATGGCAGACCTTGCGCCGAAAATAAAACAAAACCTTTCATTTATCCTTCTCGACACTATGGGTATTTATTGGACGATGAAGTACCCGAACAAACAGGATGAGCTCCTGCTTGCTGAATGGAACTTTAAGCCCAAAGCGCTCGACGTCAAGATTTTTACGCCGTATAAATATTACGACCAGTACAAAAAAGAAGGAATTCCAACTGATTTTCCATTTTCCATCAACGCGTTTGAGCTTGACGCTTCTGACTGGCAGATGACGTTTGAGATGAGCCCGAATGAACCGGTTGGTGTGCTGGTTGAGCGTATTATTCATGACCTTCAGGAAAATGGAATCCGGTTTACCGTCGATGATATTATCAAAGCACTTCAAAAGGATGAGCACACTGACCAGACCACCAAGGACGCGGCAATCAATCGTTTTCTGACGTGCAAAGGATGGGGAGTATTTGCTGAGCACGGCGAGGGAACGCCCTTAAGCCAGCTCGCCATGGCTGGTATGGTTTCGGTCTTGGATGTCAGCTGTTACGCCACTATGCCGTCGGGTTGGAAAATCAAGCACCTTATTGTTGGCCTTGTTGCCCAAAAATTGTTTGTGTACCGCATGCTTGCTCGAAAAATAGAAGAGTTCAAATCAGTCAAAAGCGCGATTCATTATTTTACTGAGGATGTGGCAAAAGAAAAAATGGACATGCCGCTCGTATGGCTGGTTATTGACGAGGCGCATGAGTTTCTTCCTCGTGAAGGAAAAAATCCGGCAACGGACCCGTTGGTCACTATTCTGCGTGAAGGCCGCCAGCCGGGCATTTCGCTGATTCTCGCGACGCAGCAGCCGGGAAAAATTCACACGGATGTCATGACGCAGTCAGACACCGTACTCAGCCACCGCATTACGGCAAAGCTTGATGTGGATGCACTTGGCATGCTCATGCAGAGCTACATGCGTGAAGGCCTTGACGTGCAACTGAACAACCTACCGCGTATGAAAGGCTCTGCAATGCTGTTTGACGACACTAACGAACGCTTATATATGATGCAGGTTCGCCCGCGGTTCACCTGGCACGGCGGCGGCTCGCCGACGGCGTTGCGGGAAGAAAAGAAAGGAGTGTAAGAAATAAGAAATTGGTAAGAGGTCGGTACGACGATTAAGAAGCGTTTAAAGAATCATTCTCATGGAACACGTTCATGCGTATCTGTTCCATATCAACACCAGACGTCCGATTTTTCAGTGCGGCAGCAATCGACTCAAATTCTCGGATTGCTTCCGGAAGCACAAAACTGAAGCCGTCGAGTTTTTTTCCGGAAAGGAAAATTTCCAATCCCTGCTGCTCGTACGTGTAGGTCGTGAAGTGGCTGAGCAGATTAAGTTTTGATGGAGCGCCATACGTCCGGTACATTTCCTCTTTATATACACGGCCAATGTGGGTGGCATTTGCGAGAAAACGGTTGAACGGCTCTTTGATCGTGATGCGTGTGAGCTTGTTGTTGACAAAGTGAAACAACAAGCCAGTATGCGGCATGGCAAGGCCTTTGTTGTATTCAAAGTTGGTAGCGTTGCCAAAATCTCTGCTCAAGTCAGGCGCGCCAAGCTTTTTGATGGCATCCTCTTTGGTGTCGCCCAGCTGAACGCCAAAAACAGAAACGTCGGTGCCTTTCCAGTCTTTTTTTGCAAACAGGTCAGTTTTGGTGAGCTCATATTTTGGCGAGGCACGCACTTCAGTGCCGCCATACGCTGGGTAGAGATTCAGGCAGCCTGACAGAAGCAGCATACTGATTAGGAGAAGAGCAATGAAAAAGGATGTGTGTTGTCTCATACAGCCAAAAACAATGAGGGGTTATTTAAAGTTTGTGCATGCCTGGTTCTGTAGAAAAGATAGGGGCAGCGCCAATTTCGTGAGCGTTGAAGCGATAAAAACTGCGGTTGCGGAGGGGGACGTCCCTTACGGGGAGGTGCCACACTCGTTCAAAAACAGCAAAGGAGCGAACCGGCGCTGCCCCCGAGCCACGCAGCGGCGAGTTTTCTACAGAGCCGCATGCCTGAACGAGAAGAAGAGGGAGAAGAAAGAAGAAGTAATAGAGAGGAGAAGGTATGCTAACACATATTTCGCGCAGTACACCACGCGCTATAGCGTGCTTGTAGTTCTTCAAGCAGCGTCCGAGACTTCGTCACCGTGCGCTTTTTGTCGACTGAACGCGTCTTCATGATGGTGCGATTGAGCGTGATATTCCGGGGTCGGCTTTCCTGATGGTAGGTCACCACATCTTGGACATTCTTTGTTGTTGCCATGCCGACTTCGTCAGGGACGAACGTACCTATGTTTTTTGGCGTGCCGAGATAACCGCTCCGGGTCTTGACGCGGGTATTTTCCGGAGAAAATTGTTGGTATTCGTCCAGCAAGGGGAAATAATTCACCACTGAGTATTCAGGCGCGTTTTTGTTGGAACCGATAAACTTGTTCTTGCAGACCAATTTTCGTGAAACATCGCCCATTTCAAGCTGAATTGTTTTTTGCGGGTCAAAATCAGTAATCCAGACGAGCAGGCGCTTGAGGCAACTCTTGGCCGGCACCCGGACAATAAGATGGTCAAGGCAACTTACTTTTGTGGCGCCGGCGTAATGGCATTCGAGCAGGTCAGTACTCATGGTCTTTCGTTCTTGATTGCAGATGGTTGCCATAATGCGCACGGCACGCTTGAAATAACCTGCATGGGTCACGGGGTCATACGTGTTGTGCTCTTTGGCAGGTGGGCTATAGCTGATGTCGTAATCATACGGCTCGAGCAGGCAATCACCTTCAGGAATCAGTAGGGGATGGGACTCCAAACGATCTCGTGGTGTGTTAATTGAAATTGTTTTTTCTTCGGTAACCGACGCAAGATCAGGAATCAGAACGGAGTACTCCTCAGTGCTGTTGTAGAAGTCGATATCCTCATACGTTTCCTCAACAGGATACGTTTCTTCAGTGGTGTACGGCACAGAGACGTAGTCCAGTGCAACTGCACCGGCAAGAAGAACCACACAGAGTGCAAGCACGATACTGATGAGAAAATGCTTTTTCCGGTGCTTCTTGTGCATCGATGGAAGACTCATGCGATACCTCTTTTTTCTATATAATTTTTATATAACTACTGGCACCAAGGATATATAAAGGTTATGGTGGAAGATAAAAAAAAGAGTAAAAAATAAAAGAAAAATAAAAGAGCAGAGAGTGGTTGTAGTGATTAGACGGTGTGCACCATGTCGGATGATTTGACGCTGTTGATGCTCATCTCCTTGAACAGGTAGCGCTCAAGCAGATTTTCAATTTCACCGTTATACACTTGCACCATGAGGGGTACGCCGGCAAACTTGTCGATTGAAATCCGAACCGTTGCGCCATCAGCGCGCTGGTATTCAACAATCACGGCAGCGCGGTTTTCCACCTGCTCGCCGCCAACAACTTGAGTGGCATAGGGAAGTGAAAAAAGCCAGTCACGGGGCAATACGGTTTTGTAATCGGCATATTCAACCGTGAATTTTTTGGTGCGGTCTCCGCAGCGCTCCTGTTCATGCGACTCGCAGTACGCTTCAGCAGTCTGTGTCGATGAATCAAGGTAGACCGTGTCAAAGTAGGTGCGTTTGTCCCATCTGTTGGGCTCGTACAACTTGATTTTCACTTTCGAGCCCTTGACAAGATACTGGTCACGAAGCAGGTTCCAGTTTTCTGAAGTTGCATAGTAAAAACTGTAGCTGGCTGCTTTTTTGAAGCTCTCGATAAGATTTGCAACGCGCTCGTCTGCATAGCCCGACGCAGAGGCGGTGTAGGGAGATGGAGAATCAGAAGGAGGTGGAACAGGCGGAACTGGTGCAGGCGATGGTTGTGGTTCAGCAATGACCAGCGCAGGTGGTTCTTCAATTAGAATGGGAGGTGTATGTGGTTGTTCTGCCGGTGCGGCTTCAACAGGAACCGGTTCTTCAACGGGAGCCACCGGTTCAGGTACTGCTACAGGCGCAGGCACTGCGGGCGTGGGTACTTGTTTTTCTTTAGGAGTAAACGAACAGCCGCTGAATAGGAGAACAGCGCACAGGAAAATAACAAAGATACCAAAATTATTTTTGATTGATCGTTTCATTGATTCATCACCCAGTATTTTTATCAGCGTTGGTCAGTCAGCGTTTTCGGTCAAGCGCAAGGATGTCTTCAACCGGCGCGCGTTCCATGGATATGATGCTGGCAACACACATGATGCCAAACACCAGCATGAATGAGAAGGCAAAACTGGGAGAGAGTTTGCCAAAGTGATAATAGAGCGCAGAGAGGAACAAGCCAAGGATTGCCATGAAAAAAAAACTGCTGGGCAATGGCGCGGCATGGAAACGTTCAAGCATGAAATCACCTTTTCTGACATAGACAGGAGGTGTGGTTTTATATAGTTTTTGTTCTTGAATAGAAAAAGGAAAAAGATTACCGAGCCAACAGCATATCAACCACTTTTTCTGCTGCTTCTTTTTTTCGAGGAAATGCCGCCAGCGCGATCTTGAGGTGGAAACACGAGCCGCCGTCGGTCAGCAGCACATCATCACGAAGCAGGTGGGTTTTGTCGAACCGGACATAGAAAAACATGCTGTCGTCAATGCGGGATGATTTCTGGCGGCGAAGCAGTTCCTTGTCTGACGGCGAAAGAATAGTGGAGAGGTGGGTGAAAAAGAGTTTGAGGTGCTTTTGTTTGAGTATCACGAGTTCAAGGATGATTATTTTTTTCTCATTGAAGCCCGCTGCAACGGTTCGTGTAAGCGTGACCAACTCTTTTTTTTCAGTTGGAGCAAAACAGTCTTCAAGAAGGCCGGAGAGGTTTTTCAGCGCAGTGGTGATAGCTTGCTCTGATTCTCCTTCGTTGACAAAAACACTGAGTTTTGCGTTGTGCGCGTACTGCATACGATTGGGGAAATCTAAATATTTAAATAGTTTAGCCCTGTGGAGAGGATTATGAAGCATTCTCTGTATATAACGCTGATTATTATTGCATTATTTGTCATCACCCAGTTTGTTGGCTTGATGACGGTCAACCGGCATATTAAGGTAGAAACGAGTGAAACCGGCGAGACGATTATTGTCCATCCGGAAACCGTGCTCGGCCAACCGTTGGTAGTGGAAGAGAGCCAGAAAAGCTATTCATTTATCTACATCAGTATGGGCGTGCTGCTCGGCACACTGCTGATACTTCTGTTCATCAAATTCAATGTGCAGACCGTCTGGAAGTACTGGTTTCTGCTCGCGGTCATCAGCACGCTTGCGGTTTCATTTGGCGTGTATGTGAATTACACTCTTGCAGGTATCGCAGCAGCGGTGCTCGGATTATGGAAAGTCTTCAAGCCCAATGTGTGGGTGCATAACCTCACGGAAATTTTTGTGTATACAGGCATTACGATTATTTTCCTGCCAATTCTCAATTTGACGTCGGTGATTGTGCTGCTGCTGATTATTTCATTGTATGATATGTTCGCGGTGTGGAAAAGCAAGCATATGATAAAAATGGCACAGTTCCAGACCAAGGCGAACGTGTTTGCGGGATTGTTTATTCCTTATGCAAAGCCAACCGGATCTGTCAGCACACAAACTGCGCCTGCTAAAGGAAAGAAGATGCCGAAAACGATACCGATGCAGCAGCAGACAAAAAATGCTGTGCTCGGCGGCGGGGATATTGCATTCCCGTTATTGTTCTCATCCACGGTGATGGAACATTTAATCAGGAACATCGGCATGGTTAAGGAAGTGGCGTTGGGGGTAACGGCTATCATCACGGCAACCACAACGCTCGCGCTGTTCTTGTTGCTCTACCTTGCAAAAGAAGACCGATTCTATCCGGCAATGCCGTTTGTAACGGCGGGATGCCTTGCCGGATTGGGAATTATTTGGCTTTGTGTTATTTGAATTAATAGAAGTGTGAGATAGTATCGTTTAGTTATTTCTATTTACTCAACTTCCAATACCAAGAACTCATTCCGATAGCCCCAGCCACCGCAATCATGCTCAACGAGCGGGGAACGGACCATGTGCCAACGATGATGTCCCATTGGTAGACAAGTCTGAGAATATGAAGAAAGGCAATGATTCCAAAGATGACTGCGCCAATCCGTAATGCTGTTTTTTGGGCCATGAGAAAAAAAAGATAAAAAATAGATTTACATATTTTTACTGACGTGGCACAGGCCCCATAGCAGGAACGCAACTGTCCACCAGTTTAGGTTCCACCAGCTTGCCCAGCCCCAACCGAGGTCTTGTGCAAGGTACAGCACGCCCACAACGAGCAATGCCCATCCTTTCCAACCTGGAGATCCACACGTGTCTTTCTTCATAACAATCACCTTCTTTTTTTATTATTGATTGAGTATATACGGGAGGTTGTCCTTTAAAAAATTTGTGGAAAAAGCAGGTGTTTTAGCTTGTCCTAACATTCACGCCTGCCATTCGCTGAGACGTGGGGTAGGTAATGATAAGGTCATTATGGGTATCCCGTGATGAGCCCAGCACAAACAGCGCGCCGTAGGTGGTCATGCCTTCAACTGTTTTCGCGGCTTTGTTGTACGTTGTATTGAGATTGGGAAGCGTAATTCCAGCAGCGCTGCCCGACACGGCAACGCGGATGGTGGTTGTTTCATCTTCTGTTCTGTTTTCAAGATAGCGTTTCGGCGTGCGCAGCACCACATCAACGGTTCCGCCAGCTCCTCCAAGCTCAAGCACGCCATTGCCCGCAACATTGATGTTGACTGAGCTGCTGTCCAGCGTGCCATCAGCGTTCTGGTCAACTACCACTCTGTTGTTGTCCGTGTTGACAAAGAAGGTATATGACTGGCCGCCAACCATGAGCGTGCCTTTTTTGCCGCCCGCCTCAACCGCGCTGAACGTGGTAAAGTGCTCAACGCTGAATGTCAAGGTGTTGTCTTTGTAGCGAACATCTTTGCATTGTCTACAAATAGAGCCATCAGCAAGCAACGATGGATTTTTGAGGGCAAGATTTTCAATGGTCAAGATGGCTGGCTTGTTCAGCTCAGGAACAGCAACAACATCAACCGTGACTGTGCCTGAACTGATTTTGACTGTGCTGTCAAAGTCAATGCCGCGCGCGTCGATGGGTTCGAGGAAGTGCACGCCGCCTTTGCCGGGCACGGTAAGTTTCAAATTTGAAACACTCTTCAGCTGCTCGTCAGCCATTTCATGGAGGGGTGTAGATTCTGCATTTCTGAAATTCTCGTTTTTGAGGATCGATGTGTTTGCAGAAGTGTTTGCGGAAGGTGCCGGCGCAGATTCTTGCACGGGCTCGACAGGTGCGTCAGGAACAACACCATCACATAGTTTTTTCGCTTCATCACGCGCTGGAATCATTTTGTTGAAATAGACATCGTGCGCCTGTCGATATACATCATCGTATTGCGATTTTGCAGCGGCGTCTTTGTAGCCGGATGCCTGATACGCGTCCCACGCTGTACGCACTTGGGGAACAACAGATTCGTATTCCGCTTTTAGTGCAAGATAACTCTGTTTCGCCTCGTCACATTTTTTCTGTTTGTCTTTTTGATCGAGATCTGTTTTTGAAGGACACGCAGGGCCGTATGTTGATGGTGGGGGGATTTCATACAAAGGATTGACACATGTTTCTCGTGTCAAATCAGTCCGCACTGCATCCGCCGATGACTCACAATTTCCGCCTTCGAGCGGGAAGTAAAACCGCGTGCCGTCAGCCAGTGAAGGACAATATTCGCAGCAGGTGAATGTATCATTTGGTGACGTATCAGGTGGTGTCTGTGGTGATGAGTCCAGTGCAGGAGGAGTGGTAGTAGAGGATGGTGGAGTAAGAGAAGGAGATGTTGCGGGAGGAGATACCTCTCCACCTGGTAATTGTGCAGGCCCCATTCCATGCGCAGCGTTCCAGGTATCAATATCCTGTTGGAGTTTCGGCAGGCATTTGTTTTTATATTCTGAAAGCAGCCGCTCCTGCATGGCGTTCATGTCCCCCAGCTTTTCGCCGAGTTCGTTGCACAAGCGATTCACGGCGCCGAGCATCTGCTGATAGTTCGTGCATTGCTGCAGACCAGGGGGGATGTTCACGCTGTTTTTGCAGCGCGCTATTTCTGCTTGAATGGCTTGGGACGACCACGGGAATGCTTTTTCGACGACAAGGAAGTTGAAAAATTCAGAGCAGAGCGAAAAGGTATTTGCACCCCAGAGTGTCATGAAGAGTTCGCCGTTGCGCTCGGTCACGCCAATATCGCCAACCATATTCCCCAAATCAGTTTCAATTATGCGCAGGTTTTGGTCGCATTGCTGTTTGAATTTTTCTTGCTGTATTTCTGCTTCAATCTGTTGTTGGCGCGCGGCATTTTCTTCCGGCGTGCCAAAGTAGCCGCCTTTGTTATCTAGTACAGGATCAGGTTCAACTACCGGCGGTACTGGTTCAGGAGGAGCCAGAGCAGGTTCAGCAACGGGCGCAGGTGATGGCTCGACAGCAGGCTCTGGTTCTGGCACTGCAGGTGGCGATGGTTCAGCAACAGGAATCGGTTCAGGAGCAGGTAGGGACACAGGTTCAGAAGGTGTTGATTCTTTTTTTACATCTCCTTCTGCGGTCTGGAATCCGATAAGTGTTTCCAGCGGCACTTTAATTCGGTTCAGCCCGACATAGTCGTCAAACAGCGATGCAAACGCACCAGTGGGGAACAGCGGCACACTTTTGGTCCCAGTACTCAAGTCGGTAAATACCGCGTTCTGGCCGCTGATGCTCTCGAACTGGAGCACGTGGGTGGTGCCCTTGCCCTCATCACTTCTGCTGGTGACAATAAAATAATCATTCTCGTCGATATTGTAGTCGGATGCGTTTGCCCCTTCAGTAAAAATCAGGTCGTTGCGGTCAGTACCGTACCGAAGATTTCCACCAGTGATGGTGAGCAGGGGAACGGTGAATGAGAGGCCGGCATTGTTCGTGAACAAAAGGCGATATCCGCTGCCGGATGCGTCGAACTTTACCATGCTACCGGATACCGGACGCGCAACGCCAAGCGTACCAAGTCCACCGTAGCGGATGTCCCATACCGACGACAGCAGACCGAGTGGATTGCGCAGGTGTGCCATGATGCTGCTGCCCGACGCAACATACACATCACCATTCGTCATGTCTGCAGCGCGGAGACGGTAAGCAATGGAATCAATGGTAAAATGATTGCCGGTTTTCACCGCGCGAATTTTTATTTTGCCGTCGTTTATTTGTTGGCTGTTCACCACGACGCTGCCCGTGGTGAATTTGTCGTCGGTATAATCGGTATCTTCAAGAATAACCGAACGGGCACCGCCGAATGCAAGAATGACATGATCCCCAACGCCGCCCTCACCGGCTTCGTTGGTGAGAAGAGTGTTGATAAGAATGTGTACGCCGTTGTTGAGTATGATGAGTTTTTTCGCTTCAAGTGGCTTGCTCGTCTGGCCGTTGATGTTGAGTACCACACGGGGCGTGGCGTCGTTTGAAATCGTGACAACTGTAACCGTGTACTGCACACCGTCAATGAGGAGTGTTTCGCTTTTTCCCTCCTCGATTGTTTTGGTGACCGCACCACCGGAGAGCCGCAATCTCAGGTTATTGCCCGTCACCACGGCTTGGGTAACGGTAAATTCCTGGCCGAGCAGGAAGAGTTTTTCGTCGTCAATGTCCTTGAGCTGGTTGTGGTCGTCAATGGTACTTTGCAGGCCTGATGAAAAGGAAACACGATATTCAAAGAGGTCATCACCTTTTTTGCAGTGGAGAAAATTGCTGGTCTCGCCCTCGTTGTTCCTTCCGAAAATAACGCTGCACGCCTCGATGGGATCAGAGGAAGCTTGGTCACGGAAGACAATGTTCTGGCTGTACGTTGTTTTGCCGTCGGCATAGATGACTCCATCTGCAAGCCCATCCCATGTTTCTTGTGTGATGGTGCGGTACTCATCGCCGATGTTTTGGTTCAGCTGGAGATTGAGGCTCAAAAGGCCGGTGGGGAGAAACGAAGACGGCGCAAATGAAAACATGCCAGCGAGGATGAGAAGTAGAACTACCAGAAGAATAGTATTTCCATCACCTCTTTCTTTTCCCATAACGATAAAATTAATTTTTGTATTTTTAAATGTTGTCACAAATAATGAGAATTAATTAATCTTTGACTGAACATACTATATATTATACAGTTATGGCTGTTAGTTCTGGAGGAAGATCCTCTCCCATATCGTGATATATACTGCTTACAATACGCCTGCCATCCTGAGAAAGTGAATATTTCGATTCTGAACATACAATTATTTTCAATTCTTCTAATCTTTTAAGTTTTTCCTTAATCGCTTCAATAGAGATTGAGAGATTTTTTTGTAAATCTTGTACTGTGACGTTTGGATTAAATTCAAGGAGGTAAAAAAGTATTTTGAGTGTGTTTACATCGCCCATTGCTTTAATCCATTCATCAAATTTGAGAGTGACCATTTTCTTAATAAAGGATTTTTTACTTATAAAGTTTATGCTTCTCCAGAAGGTTTGCCCTGTCCATTGAGTGACATATAGACTAACCTAAAACTTTCTCTTATGGCTATTTTGGTTGCTTTGTCAATCATGTCTGCATCATCCTTGCAAAAGTAGATCCGTGGAAAATATAGTAAGTAAGTGTCTATTGACAAGGCACGTTCTAGAAGTTCAGAAGTTTCTTTGACAAAGAGATAAGTCTTTTCCTGGATATTTTTGTCACCAGCAATTAAAATATTTTCGCCAATGGCTCCTGCACCACATGATTTTTTGTTCTCAAGTTTTAGTATTACCGGATATCGCTTTAAAGCTTGTCTCTCGTTATGGATATGATTTCCTTCTCTTGAAACTTCTTTTAAGGGTATTGCTGAATAAAATTGAGTGCGTAAGTTTTCAATTACTTTTTCCATTACATTAAGTTCTGTGTTATCTGATGAGTGGTCGCCCAAGATCAGAATTGGCACTGTTCGCGTCAGTAGCCTTACCTGCCTATGTGTATCAGCCCACCAATCCGTTTCTTTAGCTACTAGTTCATTTAATCTTGCGTTTTTCTGTTCTTCTGTTAAGTCAGCCATAAACATCCTCGCTTCGCTCGGAGTCCCAGCGCTTCGCGCAACGACCAACCGCTAATCAGTTAGTATCCCCTATTTTTTTATTTTTTCCGTGCGCGGAGCGCTGTTTCCGCCGGAGGCGGAAACTCGTCGTGCACAACAGTTTTTTGCGAAGCAAAAAAATGTTGATGGGGACGGAGGGATTCGAACCCTCATTCATCGCTCTGGAGGCGATTGTTCTAGCCAGGTTATACTACGTCCCCGATGACAACGAAGAGAAAGATAATGGTATATAAAGCTTTTTGAGTCCCATAAAGAATATATACCTCCTCAAAATAGCAGAGCGGAATGGTTAAAAATATCATCTTTCCCGTCAACAACAAAGGCGGTGTCGGCAAAACATCGGTTCTTGCCGATCTGTGCAGCGCTCTTGCACAACGGTATTCAGTGGGGATTGTTGATTTTGATGACCAAGCGTCACTTGCGCGAACACTGCAAGGAACGGACAACGCATGCAGGGATATTGGTGAACAGGATATTGTGGTCGCTGATGTTGAGCTTGCACCGGCAACGACATTTGGTTTTTCTGATGCGCTGAAACGAGTTCAGTTGGATGTCGCGGCAACGCACGCTCGCATGGCAGTGATTCCTCCGGGCTTGACGTATGAATTTCCTGAACGAAAAGCAGATTTGGAAGCAGTCGTGAGAGAAGAAATGCACGATGCTGCGTTTATTGCGGTTGATTTGCCGCCGATACCACACCCCGGCATGATTTTTGATTACACCATACTGCCGTTGATGAAAGGAGCAGGAGAAGAGGGAGTCCGATTATTTCCGCTGATTGTCGCAACACCTGACCATAATGTGATTGATATTGCGCTGCGCGGCTTTGCAAAAATTGCAAAGTATTTCGAGAGCCATGGGGTTCGAGCAGACAACATACACCCGCTGTTTGTGCTGAACAAAGTGCCTATTGATGAGCAAAAAAATGAGGTTGGAGACGAAGATGGTGTTCCGAAACAGAGGATAACATACGCCGAATTTGACCGGGGTTTTTCAGCAAAGTTGGGTGAAATGGGAATGCTGTATGTTTCTCCCTCATGGAATCGGAGCCAACTCAATCATGTCAACCGCTCCTTTACCTACAATGGCAGAAGGTACCGCTCAGTCGTGTTTCCCTTGGTTGACGTCATAGACGGCTCATTTTCATTGTTTCATGGGAAAAAACTGAGGCTTGCCGAATATCCACATCTGGTTGACCTCGTGGCAAGCCATAATTTCCCAATTCCAAATGAAGACGGTGCACAAGAACGAGTCTATCGCTACGGGCTGCAACAAATGGTTAATTTTATCGCTGCCTATGCAGACGTGCGGCCGCATAAAAATTATGTGAGGAAAAAAGCAGTGTTTGATACAACTAGAGTAACCAATGCTGTTGTTGATGATTTGCGTACGGTGTTGAAGCAGTATTATGAACATGAGGGGAAAGAGTATTTTTATCCGGTCACTGAATTAGTAACAGCCCCAAATGGGGGATCTTCAGAGGAAGTGTGGTGGAACATTCCAAAATCAGTTTCGCTCAGACAGCTTGCAAAAGTGCTTCTCAAAGCACAACAAGAATGTGACCCGTCAAGAAAAGGCACTGTTGCTGATATTGAAACGATGCTTGATAGAAAAGATAGTTGGGGCCAAACAGATGAAGCCTGGTACGTAACTGACTCACAGGGTGAACAGATTGTGGGAGTGTCATATTATACTTATGACCCTCTGAAGATACAACTTGCGTTTCGTCGTAAAAACATGGATCCGCGGGACGGAGAACCGGTGAATCCAGAAACATACCTGCCAAAAGTGGAAATGGTCTTGCGAAATCTGGCACGGGCGATGGAACCACCACTAACGATTTAATACTCAATCCCCCTTCTCGCTCGTATCCCACGCTGCCACGGATGTTTCACCCGCTCAACAACAGAGACATAATCAGCGTGTTCGTAGAGTTCTTTCGGCGCGTCGCGGCCCGTTAAAAGAAGTTCGGTCTTGCCTTTGTTCTTGATGAGTTCGACAATCTCAGCCATTGAAATGAGTCCTTTGTCCAGCACGCAGTTTATCTCGTCGAGAATCAACACGTCACATGCGCCACCTTCCACTATTTTTTTTGCGTGGAGAAAGCCCTGCTGCGCTGCTTCGCGCTCAAGCGCATCGGGTTGGAATACAAAGTGGCCGGTGCTGTCTTTTTCAAGCAGGTTGGCTTGCGCTTTTTGTTTTTCTTTCCACGCGTCAGCGCCGAATTGTTCGATGGTAAAATGAGGCAGGTGTTTTGTCGCGTACAGCTCACCGGTGCCGCCGCTTTTTAGAAATTGGATCATGCAAACGGTGTAGCCCGAGCCGATGGCACGCAGCGCGAGGCCAAGGGAGGACGTTGTTTTCCCTTTGCCGTCGCCGGTGATGACGTGGACCATGCCGAGGTTTTCCTTGCGTTGGTCTCCCTCGACGACAATGGGTGTTTCTATTTTGGTAACCATGCGCAGCCTCTTTACTGTTTTCTTTGCACAGGAATTTAAAAAGATTTAGCTCATGAAATCTATACGTTTACAACAGTTTCCGTTTACGACAGTTTCTCCATCACCTGATGGCTCAAGCTTGTATCGCGGTAAATCGTGATGCCGTTGCAGTTGAGCTCCCACGCAAGCATGTAGGCCGTGCGCACATCCTCGATGGAACAGTCGCGGGGAAAATTAATTGTTTTTGATACGCCACCGTCACAGTGTTTCTGAAACGCCGCCTGCATTTTGAGGTGGTACTCAGGCGGCACTTCAGGCGCGGTGATAAAGACTTTTTTGTATTTCCGCGGCAGGTCAACAGTTTGTATTCCTTTCTTTGCAATTTCGGAGATGAGCAGGGGAGTGTAGAGCTGATCGGTGCGCAGTTTTGCTTCAAGCACCTTATTCACCTTGACGAGTTCGGTTTCCAGCACCAAGGTTTGGTAGCACAGCGCAAAATGCGGCTCAAGCGATGGGCTCACGCCGGCAATAAGGCTGATAGAACCTGTCGGGCTGACACAGGTAAGAGAAGCGTTGCGCAGTTTCATCTTTTGCTCTGCGTAAATGCTTTCCGGCCAGAGGGGAAATACGCCGCGCTCTGCAGCAAGCTGAGCAGATGCCGCGCGCGCCTCGTCGCGGATGAATTTCATGACCTTTTCGCCGAGTGCAACTCCCTCGTCGCTGTTGTAAGGAATGTCAAGATGGAATAAAAGGTCGGCAAAGCCCATCACGCCGATGCCAATTTTGCGCGTCTTCAGCGTCGCTTCCTTGATTCTTGCAGAGGTGAATTGGTTGACGTCAATTGCGTTATCCAAGAAATGCACCGCGAGATGGGCGAGCGCACGGAGCTTCAGCCAGTCGATGCGGTCGGCTTCTTTGTCCTTGTCTTTATCCTTTTCTTTTTCCTTCTCTTTTTCTTTATCACTCTCGTCATCCACTGGCTCGCGGATAATCGTCGTCAGATTGATGGAGCCGAGCACTGCACCCTCGAAGGGCAGCAGCGGCTGGTCAGCGCAAGGGCTGGTGCTTTCGATAGCGCCGGCTGATGGTGTTGGATTTTTTTCGTTGAGCAGATCAATGAAAACGATGCCGGGATCGCCGCGCTTCCATGCCATGGCGAGGATGCTGTCGAACAATGATTTTGATGACACTTTTTTCACGGGCTCGTTAGTCCGCGGATTGATAAGCTCGATGTCCCAATCGCTTTTCACCGCGCGCATGAACTTGTTGGTGAGCCCGACGGAAAGATTGAAGTTAGTCATGGTGACGCCGTCTGCCTTGAAGTTGATGAATTCAAGAATATCGGGATGGTCCACCCGAAGAATACCCATGTTGGCGCCGCGACGCTTGCCTCCGCGCTTGACGTGCTCGGTGGCAGCGTCAAAAATGGTCATGAACGAAAGCGGGCCAGTACTGGCGCCGGTTGACGACGATATCGAATCGCCTTGCGGCCGCAGCCGAGAAAAGGAAAAGCCCGTGCCGCCGCCCGCGTGGTGGATGATAGCCGCTTCCTTCACCGCTTCAAAAATGCTTTCAATTGAATCGTCGATGCCGATAACAAAACAAGAGTACAACTGCTGAAGCTTAGTGCCGGCGTTCATCAGCAGCGGGGTGCTCGGCAGAAATTCAAGATTTTTCATCGCTTCATAAAATGATTCAGCGCATTTTTTTACGTCGTCGCTCGTCTTGCCGTACTTCTTGTCGGCTGCGGCAACTGCTTTTGCCACGCGCTGAAACATTTCAGCAGGGGTTTCAGTGACACTGCCCGCTGCGTCCTTTGCAAGATAGCGCTTTTCGAGCAGCTTTAATCCATTAAGGTCAATCTTGGTCTGGTCGAGCTTGCCACTGAGAATGTTTGATTTTGCCTCACGCTCTTCGCGCCGCTTTTGCCGATAGAGAATGAACGCTTTTACCGTCGTGGCGTGCCCGGTCTCGATGAGCGCGATTTCAACAGCATCCTGGACTTCTTCAACTGTGGGAATGGAATTTTCTTTGTGTTTCTGCGTAAGGTGCTGCACTGCATGCTGTGCAAGCTGTTCTGCCAGCGTATGGTCTTTGCCGCCGACTGATTCAGCGGCGTTAAAGATGGCTTCTGCTATTTTTTCCGGGCTGAAATCAACCACGCGGCCATCGCGCTTGCGGACTTTCGTGAGTGCCATACAGTTGAGAAATGAGTAGGGTTATTTAAAGATTGAGGATGCGAATGAGCTGTTTGATTTGTTTCTGGAGCATAGGTGTGGTGCCTTCATTGCTGATAACAATATCCGCCATCGCAATCGGCCCGCCTTTTTCAAGCGTTTCAATTTCTGCGGCGTCGCGCGCAGCAACTTCGTTGGATGTCAATGGCCGGACGGCGCGTGTTGCAAGCCGTGCTGCTCGAATTTTTGGCGACGCGTGCACGGCAACAACCATAAGTTTGTCGCCGAATTCCTGTTTCAGCAGTTTGTATTCGCTCCAGCTGTACAGCCCGTCAATGAGCACATTGCCGCGCTCGAGAAGAAGTTTTATTTTTGGAAGATTCAGTTTGGCATACGCCGCCATGCCGTATTTTTTTCGCAGCTCTTCGCGCACTTTTTTTTCATTCTCTTCAGAAACCGCAAGCCCGCGCTTCTTCACCTCATCCATGGTAATGCCGCCGAAATGGATTTTCGTGAATCCTTTTTTTTCGATGGCGTCGCAGACCAGTGATTTTCCCGAGCCGCACATGCCGACGACGGCGATTATTTTTCTCATGCTACTCCCTTGTCCTCTTTTTCCTTTTCTTCTTTTCGTTCTTCTTTTTGGTCTTCTTTTTTAGTAGGTGTAAGCTTGTCCAGCTCACTTTTGAACATGGTAATGTCGGCAAAGTCGCGGTACACCGACGCAAACCGGATGTAGGCAACTTTGTCAAGTTTTCTCAGCCGGCGCATCACGAGCTCGCCGAGCGCCTTGGTGGTTATTTCCTCACGCTCTTTTCCCATGAGCTCGTATTCAACATCAGAAACAACTTGGTCAACTTTTTCGCCGGACACCGGGCGCTTCTCGCACGCTTTCAGAATGCCGGATTTGAGCTTGTTACGATCAAACTTTTCCCGCCTGCCGTCTTTTTTTACGACGTTGAGATTGACGACTTCAATGTGTTCGTACGTGGTAAACCTTTTTTCGCACTTGAGGCATTCTCGTCTTCTTCGCGTAACTGCTTCATTCTCGATTTCGCGCTTGTCAACCACTTTGGTTTCAGGAGAAGGGCAGAACGGGCATTTCATGAATGCATGGTGAGCGGTGTTTTATTTAAAGATTGTTATGAAGAAGAACGGAGCCTGGTATATGCCCTTTGCGCAGATGGTGAAGACGCAGGGCCCCCAAGAGATGCAATGTGGCCTACAAGTGTGGCACGATTGTTAACATACGTTGTATGTTCCGCGCTAAAATACTCGGATTTTTTCCGAAATGCGTCCAATTCCTTAACAGCGTCACGAAGACAAGAGACTGCATGAGAATACGTTGATGTTGCGCGGCGCAGCCATCCGCCTTCAGGTTTTTGAAGCGCTGCCGAAGTGAGACGATCACGAAAATCGTGTGTTGCACGATCGAGATGAATAAGATCGTCTTTGAAGCCGCCTTCAACATATAAGGCGTCATGAGTTTCGTAACGGTGAACAAACGCATTGGTTCCAAGACGGACAAACCGGAACCCAACATGAGTCATGGCCGCTGAAAGAGCTGTGGTCAAACTATACGCGAGAATAGAGAGGGTAGCATCATGGCCTTGGCCAGGAGGAGTTGCTTGCATAACTGAATTGGCAAGTGGGCCGCAGAAGATAGTGGTGGCAGCAACCACTGCAGTGAACAAACCATCATCAACCCAAGAAGCAATGCGGTGGCCTCGCTTATAATATTCGCCGCCTCTGCCAAAATGGTCGTGCTCAAAATTGACAAGCTGTGCCTTGTAGTCATCAGCCACTTCACGGCGAACAATGCCGGAGGTAACAAGATAGTCGATCCCAGCAATCGTTTTAGCAGAAAGTTTAAACGTAAGCAACTCCGGCAAACGGCGATGGAATGCCCGATCAATATGGCGCAGCTGTAATTCAAAATCACCGCGTGCTACAGCGCGGTTTTTGAGAGCTTTTTTTGCTGATTCTTCTATGAGGATATCGTGAAGAGTGGTTCTCATGAAAGCGGCGAAATGAGGTGTTTTATTTAAAGATGATGGTTCTATTTGTGTCGGTATTTAAACGACGTACGGCAAGACTTTTAAAGCCCTTCTTTTTCTCGTCAGGATATGGCATCACCTATTCAGCGGAAGGAACAGCCCGGCACTGAAGCCGACCTCCTCAACGTACTTCACCCGCTCGTAAAAAAGTGGTTCTTTTCCAGATTCAAAGAGTTTTCCCTGCCACAATTATTTAGTGTAACTGAGATTCACAGCAGAAAAAACATTCTTGTTTCTGCACCGACCGGCGCGACAAAAACCCTGACCGCGTTTCTCTCGGTCATCAATGAGCTGGTTGATTCTGCTGAAAAAGGCATTCTTGAAAACCGGACGTATGCAGTGTACATCTCCCCGCTGAAAGCGCTCAACAATGATATTGAAAAAAACCTCAAGGAGCCGCTGGAGCAAATCGCAGCAATCGCCGGCAAGCCGCTCGGCATCCGCGTTGCCGTGCGCACCAGCGATACAACCGCACACGAAAAGCAGAAGATGACAAAAAACGCGCCGCACATTCTTATCACCACGCCGGAATCGCTGGCGATTATATTGACATCGCCAAAAATGAGGGAACATGTGCGCAGTGTGCAGTGGCTTATTGTTGATGAAATTCATGCGCTGGCGGACAACAAGCGCGGCGTGCACCTTGCGGTCAGCACCGAGCGGCTCCAGCGCTTGAGCCCGGGTATGGCGCGCGTCGGACTATCTGCCACCATTGCGCCGCTGGAAGACATTGCACAATTTCTTGTCGGACAGAACCACACTCCCACCGGCCCGGTGCTGCGGCCGTGTGTGATTGTTGACGTGCAATTTCTCAAAGAGATGGACTTGAAAGTTATCAGCCCGGTTGATGACTTGATTGATACGAGCCATGCGCTGATGCAGGTAGAGCTGTACAAAACACTCCACGAGCTTATCCAGCAGCACCGCACGACGCTTGTATTTACCAACACCCGCTCGGCAACCGAGAGAGTCGTGCACACACTCAAGGAATTTTTTCCAAAGGATTACGACGAAAAAAACATCGGCGCGCACCACGGCAGTCTCTCAAAGCCGCACCGATTCGAGCTTGAAGAAAATCTCCGGCAGGGAAAACTCAAGTGTGTCGTGTGCAGCACGAGCCTTGAGCTGGGCATTGACATTGGCTACATCGATCTCGTGCTGCTGCTCGGCAGCCCAAAATCAGTGGCGCGTGCACTGCAAAGAATTGGCAGAAGCGGCCACCAGCTGCACGCAACGACCAAGGGAAGGATTGTCGTGTTAAACCGCGATGACCTTGTTGAATGCAGCGTGCTGCTGAAATCAGCGCTTGAGAAAAAAATTGACCGCATCCACATTCCTGAAAACTGCCTTGATGTGCTTGTCCAGCATATTCACGGGCTTGCGCTGGAAGACGTGATGAGCGTTGATGACGCATATCGGCTGGTGACGCAGGCATATTGTTTCCGCACACTTCAAAAAGCAGACTTCATGCAAATCGTCGAGTACCTCGCTGGAAGATTTATCTCACTTGAAGACCGCCATGTCTATGCAAAAATATGGCACGACGAGGCAACCGGCATGATGGGCAAACGCGGAAAACTCTCACGGGTCATCCACATGACCAATATCGGCACGATTCCTGACCAGAGCGGCATCAAGGTCAAGGTCGGCGAAAAAATTATCGGCGTGATTGACGAGCATTTTCTTGAGCGCCTCAAGCCGAATGACATTTTTGTGCTCGGCGGCGAAACCTACCGGTTTCTTTTTGCGCGGGGCATGACCACGCAGGTCCAGCCGGCGCAGGGCAAACAGCCGACCGTGCCGTCATGGTTTTCAGAAATGCTCCCGTTGAGTTTTGACCTTGCTATGGAGATTGGAAAATTCCGGCGCTATATGGAAGACCAGTTCAAGGCAGGCAAGAAAAAAGAAGAGTTGCTTGCATGGCTCAATACCTATTTGTATGTTGATGAGCGCGCGGCAACGGCGCTGTATCATTATTTCAAGGAGCAGTTTGATTATGTGCAGAGTATTCCCTCGGACACCAAGATTATTATTGAACATTACACTGATGAACATGAAAATAAGTATGTTATTTTCCACACGCTCTTCGGGCGGCGGGTGAATGACTGCCTGTCCCGCGCGCTGGGCTTTGCGATTGGCAGAACCCAGCACCGTGATATCGAAATGGGCATTTCAGACAATGGATTTTATTTGCGCTGTGAGAAAAAAGTGCAGGCGCTTCGGGCATTTAAACTGTTGAAATCAACCGAACTCCGCGCGGTGCTGAATCAGGCGCTGGATAAAACAGAAATTCTTATCCGCCGGTTCCGGCAGTGTGCTGCACGTGCATTGATGATTTTGCGCCAGTACAAGGGATTCCACAAAAACGTCGGGCGCCAGCATATCAGCTCGATGATTTTGTTGAGCGCCGTGCGCAGAATTTCACCTGATTTTTTTGTTATCAAGGAAACCAAGCGAGAAGTGCTTGAAGAGGTTATGGATATTGAGCAGGCAACGCGCGTGCTCCGGCTGATAGAAAACAAAGCAATAAAAATTGAAGAGATTCAGACGGTAATTCCGACCCCGTTTGCCCTCAATCTGGTGCTGCAAGGCCATCTTGACCTGCTCCGCATGGAAGACCGCGCCGAGTTTTTGAAGCGTATGCACCAGATGACACTGGCAAAAATAGGAATGAAAAAGGCATGAAGAAATTTGACAAGGAGAATGAAGTGTGATGGAACATGAAACATCTTGAAATAAGCACAGGCATTGAACTGATTGGCCATGCACTGTGGATTCCAGAACAAAAACTGCTCGCGATTTCTGACACGCATATTGGCTATGAGGAAGCGCTCGGCAAGAGTGGCATACTCGTTCCTCGGTTTGAATTCGATGAAATGTGCACACGCGTAAAAAAAATAATTGAGGCAGTACAAAAAAAGAGCGGAGTACATGGCATACAAACAATTCTTATCAACGGCGATGTCAAGCATGAGTTTGGCACGATTTCAGACCAGGAATGGCGGGAAACACTCCAGTTTCTTGACCTACTTGGTCTCGCGTCGCCCCACACGGTTATTGTCAAAGGAAATCATGATACGATTATCGGGCCGATTGCGCGAAAGCGAACTGTAGAACTGGTCCAGTACTTTGTTGCAGGCACCTGCCTGTTCATCCATGGCAATGTAATTCCTGATGATTTTGAAAAAATCATGAACGACAACCATACCAAAACAATCATCATTGGCAACGAGCATCCGGCAATAACCATCGGCACCCGCCTGCGGCGTGAAAAATACAAATGTTTTCTCAAGGGAACCTATCATGGAAAAACATTGATTGTCATGCCCTCATTCAATGCGCTTGCTGAAGGAACTGATATGAGCCGAGGAACTGTTTTGAGCCCGTTTATTCGCAAACTGGGAACGTGTGAAGTGTATGTAATTGACGAGCTTCAGGGACGCCACCTGCGGTTTGGAACGGTTGCCCAGATAGCGCAAACAGCACAAGATTTATAAACATAACCAATCATAGTATTATTAAAATTAAACGAGGTGTTGGATATGGTTGAAGGAATTTTCCGAAGTTCAACAAAAAAAGTTCAGGTTGGCGAAAATTTGTATAATATACGTACTGACGCGCGGTTATGGCAGTCAGTGCTGGTTCACGGTCAGCGCGTATCAGGGAAACTGGTGTCGAGCGCAGTGAGTAGCGACTCAAGAAACAAGCCTGCACTTGAATTCGACCTTGACTCGGGCCATTTGAAGACTGCAATGCGCAGCAGCTCAACCGGAAAGAAAAGGTAGGTAATTATTTTTTAATCATTTTTATTTTTTAGTCCTTTTCTTGCTGTTTTTGATTTTATGTGTTCTTCTGTTTTTTGAGAAGGTGCATGCCAATAAAACCAACTCCGATAATTATCCAGAACAGCAGCACTGAAATTCTGCGCAGGGCAAAAAGAATGATATTGATAATAAGGAGGCAGATAAGAAATCCGCCAGCTAGTTTAGGGAGAGTACGAGACCAGTTCTGCATTGCGCAACACGTTAGTGCTCAAGTGGCCGCGAATAGGCGCACCGTGAAAGAGCTTTTTTTCTTCGGCACTATCAAATAAGCCTGCAAATTCAACCAGAGTCCCAGTATCAAGCCGTGCAATCCCTTGCACCAATAAACTGGAACTACGGAAACGGGAAAAGAGTTGGATAATCATCGCGTGTTCCATAGTATAACCGTACAACTGGTATAAAACCGTTAAAACCGTTTTACTTTGGTCATACGCCGAGTGCCATCGGTGTCGCCAAGGATAGTGCCGAAAATTTTTGTTTTGTTCACATCAGCATTACTAAGACCGATGATGCCGGTAAATTCAAGCACTTCTTTTGAGCCATCCAACCGCACTAAGCCCGTTGATTTGCGGGTTCCCGGGCTGTCTTTTTGGTGGAGTTTGATTACTTTTCCGACGATATATGCCATTGGTGCACCTGGAGAGATTGGAAAATATCAGTATTTTCCCGGCGCAGTTGAATCGGGAGGCACTCTGACTTCATAAAAGTTGTCGCCACGCCGCTTGGCGCCGGTTACCTGCATGCCGACGCGAATCCCAAATTTTGAGCTCGCCTTTGACGGTCGGGATTCCTGAGAAATCCACTCGACAATTTCATCGCTGCCGATAAGCTTTGCTTTTCCGGCGAGCTTCGCCGTGCCTGCACGGCTCTTCGGATACAATTCAGTAATGACTGCGCGTACCATACGTTCACCTCAGTTTAAAATCATTTTAGGATACGAATGGGGAACCAAACCAATTTTATAAATTTTGTTATTTCTCTTGCTCTTGGTTATCAGCGTTTTCAGTTTCTTCAGCTTCCAACTGGTTCGACTGGTGCCGCTTTATCGCACTTTTGGCAAACTGGGTTTTGTAGAAGTAATAAAAGAGCCCTTTCTTTTTCATGAGCTTGGCAAAGCTGCCCTGTTCTTTGATGTTCTTGTCTTTGAGCACGATGATGATGTCTGCATTTCGAATTGTGGAAAGCCGATGGGCAATCACGAGCGTTGTTCGCCCTTCAGTCACGCGCTGTAATGCCTGCTGGATAAGGTATTCTGATTCCGAGTCAAGGGATGAGGTTGCCTCGTCGAGAATGAGAATTTTTGGATTTTTCAAAAACACGCGCGCAATGGAGATGCGCTGCTTTTCGCCGCCGGAGAGCTTCACGCCATGTTCGCCGACTTTTGATTCATAGCGCTTGGGCTGTTTCATGATAAACTCGTGGATGTGCGCCAGTTTCGCTGCACGGATCACTTCAGCATCAGACGCATTTGTTTTTCCGAACCGGATATTTTCCTTCAGCGTGGTGTTGAACAGGATTGATTCCTGGCTCACGATACCGATGGCGTCGCGGATTGATTTTATTTTCAGGTCGCGCATGTCATGCCCGTCAATCGTAATGCTGCCGGATGTCGGATCAAAAAAGCGGAACATCAAATTTCCGACCGTGGTTTTGCCGGAGCCGCTCGGCCCAACGAGCCCAAACATCTGGCCCGGCTTGATTTCAAAATTGATACGCTCAAGCACGGGTTCAGCATGAGGATAACTAAACGACACTGCCTTGAAAGCGATGTGACCGCGTGGATTCTTGAGCTCGACGGCATTCGGCTTTTCCTTTATTTTTGTTTTGGTATCCATAAACTGGAACACACGGTTAACTGACACCAAGGTTGTCTGCAGGGCAATGTTCATGCTGCCCAAGCTGGCAATAGGGTCAAAGAGCTTGCCGATGTAGGTGTAGATGGCAATGAGGCTTCCGATGGTGAGTACGCCGAGAATCACCTGATAGCTGCCATACCAGAGGATGACAATGAGCGGAATGAAGGTGATGATGCCAACGACTGCTTCAGAAAAGCTGTCGAGCAGGTCCATGCGCAGGTTCAGCCGAATGAGTTTTTTCGTCTTGTCGGTATATTCGCCCAGTTTTTTTGTTTCAAGCGCAAAAGATTTGATAGCCTTGATGCCAGTAATATTTTCTTCGAGGAACGACAGCATGTCGGTAAGCCGCAGAATAATGCGCTGCTTTTGCTTGCGGATTTTGTCGCCAAAATATTTTTGCGCAATGACGAAGAACGGGAAAAATCCGAGGCTCATAACCGTGACTTTCCAGTTGAGGTTAAAGCAGATGATGAGAATAAAAATTGCGGTCAGCAGATTCAGGAGCAGCATATCAACGATGAGGTTGATAAACGAATCAATGCTATACACGTCTTCATCAAGGCGGTAGAGAATGTCCCCCACACTTTTCGAGTGATAAAAACTTAAATCAAGATCCTCGACGTGGGCGAACAGCTCGGTTTTTACATCGAGCACCATGGTTTCAACAAGCCGTGTGGTCTGATAGGAATGCCAGATGCCAACGAGCGTCTTCACCACAAAGATGAGAATGAAAATGGACATCAGCTGGAGGAGCAAGCCCACATTTTTGTACGGCAGAATGTCGTCGAGGAGAATCTTCACCAAGTACGGCCCGGCAAGGGAAAGAATTGACAGCAGAGCAGTAATGATGAATAGGAGCAGCACCATGTGCCAGTACGGCTTTGCATAGCGCAGAATACGCCATGCCTTGACGAGAAAGCGCTTAAAGCGCCCGTAGATACTGATATGGCTGTCCCCCTTTTCCATAAAGGGTATTCAGCAAAAGAGCATATATAAATATATCGTATAAATATACAAACAAAAAAGAAATGAATAACTCGTAACTCTTACTTTTAACTCTTGTACAACAGTGTTCTGCTGCGCCGGTCAGGCGCCTTGACCACATTCTGCGCAAAGCCGCCAATGTCATCAAAAGAAACAACATCCCCAATTTTCAGCGAAACACCGCTGCGCATTTTCATCTGGCGGAATGTATTATGGTCGAGCACGCGCACGGTGCCGCCGCCCAATGCATCATAGCGCTTTGCCGCAGGTGAACTATACGGCTTGTACGACAAAACAACACCACGATATTTTGGCATGAGCATCACCTTTTTTAGTATTGTTGGTTAGTATTGTTGACTAAATAAGTAGTTACTTTTTGCATTCATCAAGGCGTTTGAAACAATCTGCGGTGCACGTCGCATACGCGTCAAATGGCGTGCCGTCACACACTTTTTCGCAGTCTGCCTTTGTAGTGTGCGTCTGGCACCACACATCGGCTGGAGCGCTGCCAGTAATGGCAAGCCCATTGTCGCTGGCTGCTGGCTTCTTGAACAGCACCATGCCGATGCCAACAACAATCACAAGGATAAGGACGTAATTCATGGCAACAAGCACGCGGCTCTTGCGCTGCTTGTCCGTACCCTGATTTTCTTCATCCGCCATACAAGAATTAAAGACCGCGATGTTCTTAAATGTTGTGGTTTTTTTATGGCTTGATGTTTGAAGCTGGAGGTTTGAAAGATGGTGCTGGAAACATTTTTAAAAACAACAAATAATGATATTCAAAAAGAGGCCATTCATGGAAATTTTTACTCCAACGGTAGTCAAAGTGCTTGCCATTCTTGCCATCATGCCGCTGGGCTATTTCCTGAAAAAAATAAAGGCAGTGAAACAGAAACAAGTGCCGCTGTTGAGCGACCTGTTCGTCAAAGTCGGCTTGCCAGCGAGCGTGTTTCTTGCTTTTTCGGCGATTGAGCTACAAGAAGAATATCTGCTGTTGCCCATTGTCGGCTTTTTGATTGTGGTTGCCTTTGCCGCAATCAGTTACTTCATAGTACGTTACATCAAATTGAACCGCACCATGCGCACAGTGTTTTTGGTTGTGATGCCGACGCTCGCGCCTGCAACAGTTGCCTACCCGTTTTTGATGCAGCTGTTTGGGGAAAAAGGGTTGGTCACGATATCGCTGTTCAACATCGGCAATATCCTCTTTCTGTTTTCCATCGACAAAATGATTGCTGCACGGCTTTCTAACCACCACGTCAAGCTGAAAAATTCGCTGAAACAATTCTTTCACGAACCGGTGATTTGGGCAACCATCGCTGGGCTCGGTGTGAGTTATTTTCACCTCCAAACGCCTCTGATGCATGAATTTTTCAAGGTGCTTGCGGACGCAAGCGCATTTATCATCATGATGCTCCTTGGCATTTCATTTGAATGGAAAGCATCGCACATGAAAAACATTCTTCCTTTGATTATGGCAAAAACCGGGCTCGGCATGATGATAGGCTACGGTGCATCCGTGCTATTCGGTTTTACTGGCATGCAACAGCTGTCACTTATCATTTTCGCGCTGGTGCCGCCGAGCGCGGTGACCTATATTTTTGTGGCGCATGAGAATCATTCACCGCTCCCCGCGCAGTTTGAGGCGGAATTGCTCGCCTTTGCTATGCCGATTGGCGCGATCGTAGTGGGGCTGCTGGTGTCATTCCAACAACTCGCGCTGTCGCCGATACTGGCATATGTTGGCGCGGGGATTTTTGCAGCGGGATTACTGTTGATTGCAAAATATGGAAAGAAAATGTGATAGATAGTACCTTAAACACTAACACTAATCATTCTCAACGCGTGGCGCGAGAATAAAGCTCAAGGAAACTTTGTCAATGTCCTTGTAGTCAAGCCGCAGGGGATAGTCTTTGTTGAATTGTATCATGACTTCATCGCTTAGCTTGCTGCCGGCGATCATTTTCTTGAGGTATTCAATGGAATATTTTGCGCGGAATGGGCCGGTGTCGTGCATGTTGATGGTGGTGTTCTCGTCGTGCTTGATCTCAATGTGCGCCTTGCTCAAGTCGCCTTCTGCGGCGACGGTAAATTTTCCGGCTTCTGCAGAAAAGCTCACGCTTTCGCCCACAATGTCAACATCCTCGATGGCTTCATTGAGCATACGAGACTGTGCTTTTATGCTCGTGCCGAAGTTTAGTTCTGGAACACGCTGTTCCTTGCTTTCGACATCAATAATCGGAAGGGAGAAGGTTCGCTTGGTGGTGCCGCGAAGCGTAATCTTGAGCTTGTTTTCTTCAATCTCAAGTGTGAGCGTGTCACTGGGGCCTGCGCGGCGAAGAATTTGCTTGAGGTTGGTAAGGTTGATAGCAATCTCGGTGGGCTTGTCCACGTCGAATTCAGTAAACGCGCTGGACAACAGCTTGAAAATGACCATGGCAACATTCGCCGGGTCCATGGCAACCAGTTCGATGGAATCAGCAGTAATTTTGAACGAGCCCTCGTTAACCAATTCAGAAATGATTGCAATACTGTCTTTCAGATAGCGTGGCTCGGCAAGCGTCAGTTTCATAGTTCAACCCTTTTTGGCTCTGTTTTGCTTTTTTGCTCTTGTTCCTATTCAAGGGGTTGCGGACGGTTATTTAAAGTTTGTGCGGATGGAGAATATAGGAGGATAGTGGAGGTGCTCAAAAATCAAACAACTTCTTCTGTGCCCCTTTGATGAGGTCATCAAAGCTCGTGCCGTAAAAGCACAGAATGCTGTCGGCCAGCGGCTTGACCTGCTTGTCAATGTAGTGCTCGTAGTCAATCGTGCTGCTTCGTTTCTGAATCGGCTCGGGGCCGTTGGTCGTCATCACGTATTCAATGATGCCGAAATCTTTTTTGCCGAGAATCCGTGCTGCTTTCACATGCGGCGGCGTGGTCTTGGTGTACTCTGATGCTTCTTTGCGCAGGGCTTTCTTGTACACCAGCAGCGCATCGTGTTTTCCCGCCTTCAAATCTTTGATGAATTCTTTGATATAGATACTCGGATCTTCGTCGCGGAACACCAGATTCAAGACGTCGGTCTGGAACTTTTTTGCGAGTTCTGTCCAGTCTCGGCGCACCACTTCCATGCCGACAAATTCGAGTTTTTCTTTTCCGTCAACCACCCGAATGCCGGCATACCGCTTTTTTGCCCCGACATCAGTGCCGCGGACACGCGGCATGAGGAATTTGCTGTAGAGTTTCTCGAACTGGATTTCGAGCACGTTTTTTCGGTGATAGGTTTCAGTAACGTGATTTTTGTAAAAGTCGTTAATGTAGGTTTGTAGTTCTTCGCCAATTTTGTTGGATTCTTCGCTGGTGTCTTTTTTTGGATTGACGAACACGCTGTCCGTGTCGCCATAGATAACCTCATATCCTTTTTCGTTGATTTTTTTCGTCGTCAGTTTGTTGATGTGCTGACCGAAATGGGTAATCGCATTGGCAACCTCAAGATTGTAAAATCGACAGCTTGGATTCGCAAGCACACCAAACATTGAATTCATCAAAATCTTGATGGCGTGCGTCGCGAGCGTGTCTTTTCGCTTCTTTGCAGCATCACGCTGTGCCCAGAGCGTTTTGAGAATGTCAGACAAAATCCCGTCCTCATTTTTGAACATCGCGCCGTTCGGGGCGATAATTGCTTGTGACGAATTGAACAAGTGGCGTTGGTTTGGCGGAACATAACTTTTCGGGTCAATGTTGAACGTGCGGATGATACTTGGGTACAGGCTCTTGAAATCAAGCACGAGAATATTCTTGTACACGCCCGGCTTTGATTCCTGCACAAATCCGCCTTTAATACGTTCGCCACGTTCAGCATAGCCGCCGCTGGGCACAACGAGTTTTCGCTTGCGCGCTTCGCTGATGTACACAAAATCCAGCGACGCGACCGAACTCTTGACGCGGTCGAGAAACATGCCGGCAAGCATCGAGCGCCGCATGGCAAGGCCGAGCACATTGCTTTTTTCAAGAATTTCAATAACGAGCTCGGCGTCGTGAATATTGTATTCAACCAGTTTCTGCGGATTTTCTGTGTACAGCGAGTGAATTTCCAGAAATCGGTCTTCGCCCACAATGGTTTTTTCCTTGCCGAGAAAATGTTTCGCCGCGGTGTTGAGCTTGTAATCTTCCAGTTTCACAAACGCGCCTTTCATCAGGTGGATGCCATCCAGCACCTGCCGGCCAAGAAAGTCTGCTTTTGAGTCGGAAAAATAGTTCTCTTGGATATCAAGCTTGCATTCGCCCGGCATTCTGCCGAGAACCATCGGAAGCCCGTACTGTTTGTACTTGTCACGTAACAAGGCGAGGTCGAAATCAATTACGTTCCATCCGACAAGCACATCCGGATCTAATTCTTTGATTGCTTTGGTGAATTTTTCAAGCAGCTCTTTTTCATCCTTCACCGTATCAGCGGTCACGGCGTGGCGGTTGATAATCCATGCCTTGGTGATTTCTTTTGTTTCATTGTCTTTTTTTATTTTTCCGTACAGCGAAAGGCATAAGATGGTTTTTCCATCTGGGGTTGTTTCAATGTCAAACGATATGACGTTTAATTCAGGAATCTGGCTCGTGTCCTCAGGGCCCTGCACATCGGGCTCGTCAAATACAACGTCCACAAACTCGGTGTCTGGATTCGGTACACGGTATTCACCGTTAATTTCGACCAAGCCGCGAATTTCGTGGTCGATGAGGAAACGCGTGACAAAACGAATGTCAGCTTCATAATGTTGAATTCCTTTGTTGACGAAAATGTCTCGCACGTCTTTGACTTGACCGGGAATCTGAACCGTGACTTTGGTCATCGGCTCGCCAGCAAAGTTTTTGAAGTCGGTGCTGGTAAATTCAAACGCCGCAGCTTCTTTCAGAGCTTTTGCTTTTTCTGTGTCTGCAGTGGTGATGTAGAAATACGGGCGGCAGGTCTTAATGATGAGAAAGCTTTCGCCGGACAACAGACGGCCGAATAGATAAACCTTGGTTGTTTTTCCCTGCGTGCGATAGGTTCCGTAGACGATAAAGCCGATGGCCATACAACACAACGAACAGAGGTGGTTTAAATCGTTATTGGTAATCTATCATTATGCTACCATTTCTTGATGTGGAAACATATCTATCGTTAATTCGCTCTGTAGATGAGGTATTTTTTTGTTATCTTTTTCTGTTAGTTTGATTAATCCAATTCCTTCAAGATATTTTATGTTTCTGAAGACGACTTCATAGGGTTTATCAAGTTCTTTGGCAAGTTGATAAATGCTTCTGATGTTATTTCGGTGAATCTTTTGAAGGAGCTTAATACGTTCCGGGCTGAATACTTTGCTGAATGTTTCCGGGGTCATGACCATTCCACGTTCGGGTTCCTCAAGAAGCCCTTTCATTGCCTTTTCGTTGAGCTCGCGACTATATCTCTTCACTGATTCCACGATTTTTATCTTGTAGTGCATGAGTATCTTCTCCTATTCAAAATCTATGATTTCATTAAATTTTTCTTGTAGTATTCTTTTGGTTATCTCTTCTATGCGTTCTTCTGCTTCCTCAAATGATAAGGAAACGCGAATGACTTCCTTTTTCCCGTGCTGATGGATATGGCTTCCCTGCTGATTTTCATGAGGATAATTATCAATCCGGCAAATTTCCATCCATACACCCTCATGCAAATAAAGTGTTTGTAATTTCCATTTGAGCAATTCAGTATACTCCTCAAGTGACTCCCGTTTCATCAGTGTCTTGATGAGGCGAACCTTTTCGCTGTAAGAGATGTTGAGGTCGTCAATGAGTATTCGCATCTAATCACCTATGACTTGGCAAGTCATATATTTATATCTTTCGTTTTTAGAACAGAGAATTACTGGTTTATATACCTGGCGCGGGTGTTTGTCCAGTGTCCAGTGGTGCGGAATACTGATCTTAGACTGAATAGGCTACAACCACAGGCCGAGAACTCACTTGAACTAATGTTCCATCAAGAGACTGTAATCTTGTTTCTAATTCTAATCTACACGATTCAGTTACTGACCTTTCTGGTTCTTGGGGAGATACGTCAAGAACAGTAACACCCATTTCAGCGAGACTGTCAAAAAATGATCTTATTTTTGGCCTTTGTCGAATAGTTTCTACATGTGCCATTAAGAAATTCAAATACGCACGTACCTGATCTTTATATCCTCTTTGAGCTGCAATTTTATCAACTTGGTATTCAGGCAAACCATGATGAGTAATTCGAAAATGATAATTAGGTTGTTGTCGTGCAAGGATTACTTCTGCTAATTCATGCGCTAAAAGACCTTGTAATGCTTCATTACTTATGTCCTCAAATGCAGTTTCTAATCCGGGAGCCGGATCAATTGCGATTAAATAGGCAAGCACTTCTTTTACTGATGTATTTTTAGTTTCAGGGTATACAAATATCTCTCCTTTTTCAGCAGGCTCATACTTGTCAACACGACCACCGCCGGTGATCTCATAGGGAGTTTTCCATAAAAAAGATCGAGGCCTTTTAATTCCTTTAATTGGTAGAACTGTACCGGTCGCCACACCAGTATGCCAAAAATTATCCCCGCCTACTGCGACGGCGTCATCTAAACCAAATGTTTTTCGCACATTAGGAAAAAGTTCTGATAATCGGTCTTTGAGAGGTACCATGGTAGAATTATATACCCATATGGCGTTCATAATCAAAAACAGCTCGTGGTTGTTCAGGTGTCAAACCCAATACTCTTTGGCCGATGTCCGTTCCAACAAAAGGAATTGCAGCAACTAAACCTGAATGAGTTAATCCAGAAGAAACTGGTTTGTAGGGACGTTCCATAGTGGTTGATTGTCGCTGCTCACCAAGAGGAGTTATCTGCTGTTCTAAAGCATATATACCGTCCTCTCTTCGACCCTCAACTAAGGTTACTCTCCAATAAAAGTGTGCGCCACCCATAGAAGGAGAGAAATAAGGAGTTGTTTATATTCCTTTCGCTATTTCACAACTTCAACCGTTTCCCATCTGCCATCAGATGCACCTTGGTTGGTATCCCCATTTCTTTGACCAGCTCAACTGTGGGGCCAACAAGGTCATGCGGACCGTGGGAGGGGATAAGGTGTTCTGGATTGAGAAGAGAAATCAGTTCGCGATGATCCTCGCGGCTGCCGTGGCCGGATGCGTGAATATCTTTGAAAATCCGCACGCCTCTCTTTTTCAGTTTTGCTTCAAGCCGCTCGCGGTTTTTCAAGTTGATGGGCGCGGGAATTGTTTTGCAGGAGAAAATTACATGGTCGCCTTTGTCGAGCTTGAACGGAAGCACATCGTCAGCGATTTTTGACAGCACTGCTGTTGGCTCTCCCTGATGGCCGGTGCAGATGATGAGGTATGCCCCTTTATTTTTTTCTATCTGCGCCAGCAGTTTTTTCATCTTATCCTTGTACTTCACCATTTTGACGTCGTCAAAGCGGATGACGCCCGCAGTTTCGCCGGCTGCTGCATAGCGAATGAGCGAACGGCCAAGAAACACAATCTGGCGATTGAGCTTTTTGCCAAACTCAATTGCAGATTTTAGGCGTGCGAGATGCGAAGAGAATGTGGTGAGGATAATTGCGCGGCCGCGCGCATCAGTGCCGAGCATCACTTCGCGCAATAATTCTTTTGCAACGGCTTCTGACGCGGTTTTTGTCAAATCTTTTGCATAGAGCGCATCGAGAATAACACAGCGCACATTTCCCTTGCCGATTTCTGCAAGCCGCTCGGTGTTTGTTTTTTTTCCGAGAATGGGCGAAAGGTCGAGCTTGAAATCATCCGTATAGACAACGGCGCCGTAGGGCGTGTGGAGCACCACGATGGCAGACTGCGGCACCGAGTGGGTAACGTGGATAAATTCAACAGTTATCTTGTCTGATAGTTTGTAGGTGGAATTGGGAGTGACTGAAATAATGCTGTTGTGGGCCTTGAAATTATTATCACGCATAATGGCTTCCAGCAATGCTTTGGTAAACGGCGTGCACAGAATGTCTGCGTTGAAGCGGTTGGCAAGAAAGGGAATCGCGCCGATGTGGTCGAGGTGCGCGTGCGATGGGATGATGGCGAGCACTTCAGGCCACCAGTCCTTGATAAGGTTGATGTCAGGAATCACACCGGCAGTCATCAGCCGCTTCGGCGAGACTGTTGAAATGTCTTCTTCTTCATCAGTTATCTGGACGTACTTGTCCATCTGCACGCCCATGTCAAGAATCACGACTTCGTCATCAACGCGCACCACAGTACAATTTCTGCCAACTTCGTTGTAGCCGCTAAGCGTGCATATTTCGAGCATGACGTTTATAGGGAGGTTGGAGTATTTAAAATAGATGGATTAGTTTAATCAGCCAATACGAAACGGTGTACACACAACGAGCAAGAAACGGGCAAGATGTAAATGCTGTCCGCACGGTTTGATTTTCTTGCGCGGCGAAAACGTGGCGCCACGTTTTCGCCTCTGATAAAGTGATTGAGAGTGCCGCTGCACTCGCCCTATTTATTTAACAGTTTATTCCTTGCCGTTCCCGTTCGTGATGGTCGATGCAGAATATAGTAGTATTAAAAAGAAATAAAAGTGCGGAGGAAGGGATACAGAACCAACCTTTTTTGCTGACGCAAAAAAGCTTGCGCAACGACAAACGAGTACAACCTTTTTGCGCTGATGCGCAAAAAGCTTGCGGGACGACGAAGTACGACCTACGAATTACTAAATGCGGAGGAAGGGATTCGAACCCTCGAACCCACTAAGGGAACAGCTCTTGAGGCTGTCGCGTTTGACCACTTCGCTACCTCCGCGCAGGGCGATGGGAGAATGGCAGGTTTATAAAAGTAATGGAGAAAATCAGATAAAAAGATTTATTTTTTCAACTCAAGATATGCAGCTTCCCTTCAATGTCTTTTAATTGTTTCTCAAGCGCTGCGAGACCTGCGGGAAGGGTATGCTGCTCTTCTTTTGCCAAGGGCTTTATTTTTGCGGCTTTTGTTTTTCCTGTGGTGCTTTTTTTTGCTTTCGCTGATTCAGCAGCAGGCGCAGCATGGTGTTCCGGCAGTACCGGAAACAACCCTTTTGTTTTATTCATCAGGAGCTGGAGCTCTTTCATTTGTTTTGCCAGAAGAATTGATTTTTCTGCTTTTTCAGTGCGTATTTGAGAAAGCTTCTCAAAGCCTTGCAGAAGGTGAAGTGTATCTTTCACTGATTCAAGTTCAGCACGGCGAAAGCCCTGTGCATTGTCAATTTTCGTGAAAATGATGTGCTCATCACTCATGGCTGGTCACCAGCGTGGTGGAGAATGTGCGTCATGACGTCTATTTTTTTCTCAATCTCGTCAACCGAACTGTGCCAGCGTGCAAGTTCCTCTTCTTCGTGCCGCTTGAGGGAATCAATTTCGTATAATGTTTTTTTGATGTCGCCGACTTTGGCCTTGACGAGCTGGACAATATCACGGATGTCCTTGTAGTCGTTAATTTTGATGAACAGAGGCTTGTTATCCATGGGAATCAGGTAGTAGTGTTATTATATATAGTTTGTTGTTTATGCTTCTTGTTTCTCAAACAGCGCTGCGTCAATATACAGCAGTTTGCGCTGCATGCTTTCAAGCCCGCCCTGCAGATGGTTCAGCGCTGCATCTTCACGGTTCTTCAGCAGCATGAGTGTGTCGGATTTTGCCGACTGGCGCGCGCGCTCTTTCACGTCGTCAAGAGCACAGAGCACCTCTTTGAACGCAGGCGCATGGAGGAAAATAAAAGTGCAGTCAGGAAGCTGTTCAGAACGTTCCTGCGACTGACTGGGGCGGGGCCAGTGTACCTGCACGTCGATGGAAGGAAGCTCGAGGGGAATGGAATCATCAGAGCCGGAAAAATCAGGCGGCTCTGGCGCTGGCAATTCGGGTGCAGAATATTTTTCTTCATGAAAGTCCGGAGGAAGTTCAGGAAACGTGGGCAGTTCATGCGCGGTCTCTTGCAGCAGTTTTGTTTCTTCTGATGGTGGTGCGGGTGATTCCTCAATTTCAGAGGGAACCGGAAGGTCAACATCAAAGTTATGGTTTGATTGTGGAGCAAGTTCAGGCAGGGGAGGCAGCAGCGGCAGTGATGAACGTGACGCGCTGATTTTTCCTTCGATGTCTGACAGCGGCTGTTTTTGAGCGGGGGCTTGGTACTTTGAGGGTGATTCGTGCGGCTGTGCAGATGGAATGTTGCCGGCAAATTCAGCAGCCTCTTCTGAAGCAGGAATATTCAGCGGGGGCGGTGGAGGAATGCCAAAAGAAGGAGCTTGCTGTTTTTTTTTGAACACATCAAATAAACCCAACCTGATTCACCCCTTTTGGGAAGAAAATGCCATCGAGAGTATTAAAATGTTTGTATATATTTGAGAGTGGTAAAATTCGTATTTCGTAGGTTGTACATCGTAATGGATAGTATTCGTCGACAACAAAAACCCCTTCCGGCGCATCCGGAATGTTACCAAACAACCTTTTGCGCAAGCGCAAAAGCTTGGCCAAAAAAGGGACATCCTCACTTCGTTCGGAGTCCCTGCGCTTCGCGCAAAACAAATAAAACGAGTTCATTATCGACAGAAAAATTGCGTTCCGCCCCAACCGGAATGTTTCCGGATTTGTTCGCGGTTTTCGGAAATCTTCCGCCATCGCCGGAAACCTTCCGGCACTGCCGGAAATCATCCGGTTTTTTCACCGAAGCGCATATTAAAAACAGCATCTTCCCGAACAGCATGAAAAAATTCATCTGGATGCTGCTGGCACTCGTGATGATGGGCGATGTATCCGGCCTCGTCATCAACGAAGTTATGTACGACCCGCCCGGTAATGATAACAATAACGAGTTTGTTGAGGTGTTCAATGAAGAGCCCTTTAATCTCACGGGATGGATTGTTGCTGACAGCGAAGCAAACGACACACTCGTTGAACTACGGGTGTATGCACCAATCGTGTCAAACGAATCAGATGAGCCATATCAATCATATTACGCACTCATCGTTGAAGAGGGATTCAACCATACCGGCATCAATGCGTCCATCTACAGCGCCGGCGCAACTATCGGCAACAACCTCAACAACGACCACGATGAAATAAAACTGTTTTCCCCCAACGGCACACGCATCGCGAATATGAGCTACAACAAAACAACCAACACGAGCCTTGAATATACCAATGGAATGTATGATGAAAGCCTGATTCCGGAAGGAACGCCCGGACGAAAAAACAGCAGGGAAGAAAAGGTAAGTGAAAATGATGCGCCAAACACTACGAACAACACAACCCCGGCACATACCGTTCCTGACCCACCAGCGGAAGAAACAGAAGAAAATGAAATCATAAACTTGAGTGCTCCACCATCCACCCTATCCGATTCTGTACCAGACCCATGCGCTGACCACTTTGTCATCGAAACAGACAAGGAAATTATCCAAAACAAGGAACAGCTCACCTATCGCCTCGTGCTCAATGGTTCAGCCAATGATTCAACAGGAGCAACATTCGAGTATTGGATTGAAGACCTTTATGGAACGGTGCTGCGGAAAAAGCGCACAACAACCAGCACGCTGCCAAAAAGTTTCACTCCTTCAATCGCCGAAAAAGAAAAAGCAATCGTCATCAAGGCAACTGCACAAACAGATGAATGCGTATTTGAAGCTGAAAAACTTATTGTTGTACAAAATCCGGATGCGCAGGAGAGTACAACAAAACTAATAACAAAACAAAAATCTCCGAAAGCGCCTGAAATAAAAAAACAGTCGCAAGAACTAAAAAATAAAAACCGAATAGAGTATGCTCTGACGGGCATGCCTGAAAATGCTTCGCTCGCCAACAACACCGCAACCATTGCTTTTTTCCTTGACATTACAAATGATGGCGAAGACCACCATTTTGAGGCATGGAGCTACGTTTTTCGCGGCGCGAAATCATACTCGGGCAATCGAGAAGAAAACAAGCAGGAGCTGATTCTGGGCGCCGGCCAGGACGCACGCATTCCTCTCGTCAACACCGTGAATCTCACCCCGGGAACCTACGAATTAAAAATAAAAATCCGTAAGGATTTTCAGTCATCAACCGCTGATTTGGTACATGAAATAGTGTTTGAAGAACCAGACGAATTA
This sequence comes from Candidatus Woesearchaeota archaeon, assembly GCA_030651375.1. NCBI lineage: Archaea > Nanobdellati > Candidatus Woesearchaeota > Candidatus Woesearchaeota archaeon. The sequence continues at coordinate 173,060 of JAUSFM010000016.1, forward strand.
ACAGTTACCGAACAAAAAAAAGTGCCTGAAGAAGTCAAAACATTCATCTCACCTCAATCAGCCCAAACCCCGGCTGCGAGGGTGGTGCAGCGGCAGAGCCCGCTGCCAGCCATCCTCGGCGCCATAGCGGTTGGTGTTATTATCGTGTTTATTTGGGTGAAGACATAAGAGGAAAAGAATGAAACTGATTCAGTGGGAGATACGAATGATGGAAATAAGTATTTTCGTTACTTTTATATATGTAATTATCTTTAAAACAGACAAGATAAATTATGGAGTCGCGAGCATACTCATAACCGGAATCGCGATTATCTTTCAAAATAAGTACAGACAGCTCATGGTCAAAAAACAGGAGGAAAACAACAATGAAAAAAAGGAAAGTACTGGGCCTTGATATCCCCCCGTTTACAGTCATGCTATCAGTTGTCGGTGGTCTTGCACAGGGCTGGCCAGGAGCAATAGCAGGAGCCTTGTTTGGCATGGCTCTGGATACACTGCATCCACGCTGATTCTAACAATAACCTTTAAAAACACCCCACCTTCTCCCCATCCCATGAAAACGATTACTAAAGATGATGTTGCTGATTACCTCGACAAGGGCTACCTGCAGTGCCGGTGCATCATAGAGCTGGTCGGAGCACCCGAAGAGTACATTAAAGAGACTATGAAAAAATACGTTGAAAAAATTAGCGAAACAAGGACTATCAAGCTCATTTTCGCAGATGTTGCTGAGCCAAAAAAAGAGCGCAACCTGTTTGTCACATTTGCGGAGCTCGAATTTATGGTGAAGAGCCCTGACGAACTCATTTTCTTCTGCTTTGATTACATGCCAGCGTCCATTGAAGTCATGGCGCCTGAAGCATTGCACTTCCGCGCACCGGATTTCACGGTTTTTTTCAACGATTTTATGGCGCGGCTGCACAAGGTCGACCTGCTTGTAAAGGATCTCACGGCAAAAAACAAGAACCTGCTGATGAACAGCAACCGCATCCTGCGCAACATGGTGGTGGTGACGCTTGCGTATAACGGGCCAATGAAGCACGACCAGCTTGGAGAAAAGATTGGCATCACTGGGAAACAGCTGTTGCCCTTTTTGAAAGAGATGGAAAAAGAGCACTGGATCAACTATAAAGACGGAACCTGGAGCGAATCAAAAAACAGGCCTGCAGAAAAGAAATAATTATAAAACACAACGTGTCTGGATGCAGAAAAGAGGGAACGCATGGATACCGACACTGCCATTTCTGAACTGAAGAATAAAGTGTACGCAGTACTATTTTCCGCCGGCAGGGCAGTTGACTGTGAAGAGCTCGGAAAGCTGGTTAAAGCGCCGGAAGAGCTCATTCGTGAAGCAGTCCGTGAGCTCAAAAAGCAGCTGGACGACCCGTCCTCACCCCTGTTTCTGACTGAAGAAAGCAATGGCAATGCATGGAAGCTGGCGGTGCGTGACCGGTATGTTGATGTGGTACGAAATGTGACGCCGCATACTGAACTTGAAATTCCCGTGCTTGCAACTCTGGCGCTCATTGCATGGAAACAGCCCATGCTCCAGTCAGACGTGATTAAGCGACGCTCGACTGTTGCGTATGAGCATATTGCAAAGCTCGAAGAACTCGGCTTTGTGTCAAAAGAAAAAAAAGGGCGAAGTTTTGTACTCAAGCCAACCGGTAAATTTTTTGATTATTTTGACTTGCCCAGCCAAGAGGCAGTCAAGAAACTCTTTGAGGAAATTGAGCCGCGTGTCTTGAAGATAGAACAAATGAGCAACCAGCTAAGGGATGAAGCACAAGAAATACAGAACGAGCAGAAAAAAATCAGCAAAAAGGGCAAGCTGGGTGGTTTAGACGTCTATGAACCACCGGAAGCGCCGCTGGAAAAAACGCTTGAACAAAAAGAGCAAGAAGGCGATGAAGCAGAAGAAGAAACAGAAGAGGAAGAAAACGAACAAACAGAAGAAGGAGATGATGTGAAAGAAAAAAAAGTGCTTGACGAGTTGTTTGAAGACGATGAAAAGGAACAAGTAACTGAAGAAGAGAAAGAAACAGAACAGGAAGAAGAACAAAAAGAAAATGAAGAAAGCGAAGAGGAAGCCCAACCAAAAAAGGAAAAAGAAACAAAACGGAAACTCCCCCGCGAACTTGAAGATTTTGCAGGAAAGGAAGACAAGATTGGTGAGGATTGATGTACCTCATTCATTGCGCCAAATGCAATAATGACATGAAGTACCAGCCAGCAAAGAATATTCAGCTTCTCGAAAAACCGGTCAAACGGTGCGTGTATTGTGGCAAGAACATTAATGTGAAGAAGAGTATTCTACGACAGATATGAGCACGTTCCCATTTTTCTAAAACACCATTAAAACACATGTATAAGCCCCATAAAGCCATTCTACAACCAAAATCTTTATATAGTGTGTGGGGTGCAAAAAAGAGATGGAAGCAGCTGAAAAGCCGGCAGAAAGCCAAGAAAGAGACCACATTGTCCCGCGCATTATTGAGCAGGAGATGAAGCAGTCGTATCTGGATTATGCCATGTCGGTCATCGTCGGCAGGGCATTGCCTGATGTCAGAGACGGCCTCAAACCGGTCCACCGTCGTATTCTATTTGCTATGCGCGAAGCAGGCCAGCTGCACAACAAGCCCTACAAAAAATCAGCCCACATTGTGGGTAAAGTTCTCGGTGAACTCCACCCACACGGCGACGCTGCAGTGTATGACACCATGGTGCGCATGGCGCAGAACTTTTCGTTGAGATACCCGCTGATGGACGGCCATGGAAATTGGGGAAGCATTGACGGCGACAGCGCAGCAGCATACCGGTACACTGAAGTGCGCCTCAAAAAAATCGCTGAAGAACTCCTCGCCGACATTGAGAAAGATACGGTTGATTTCCAGCCGAATTTTGACGGCAGCCTCAAGGAGCCAACTGTGCTTCCGGGAAAGCTTCCAAATCTGCTCATCAACGGCAGCAGTGGCATTGCAGTGGGCATGGCAACCAACATTCCGCCGCATAACATCAGCGAAGTTATCGACGGAACTATTGCACTCATCGAGAACCCCAGCCTCACGATTCCTGAACTGATGCAGTTCATCAAAGCCCCTGACTTTCCTACGGGAGCACATATAGTCGGAATGGCAGGCATTCATGAGGCGTATGAAACTGGCCACGGCAAAGCTATCATGAAAGCAAAGTCGGAAATTATCGAGCTTAAAGGCAGAAACGCGATTATCGTCAGCGAAATTCCGTACATGATTAACAAATCCCAGCTGATTGAAGAAATTGCTGCGATGGTGCGCGACAAGCGCATCATGGGTGTCAGCGACATCCGCGACGAATCCAACAAAGAAGGCATCCGGGTGGTGTTTGAATTAAAAAAAGACGCCCAGCCGAAAGTGGTGTTGAATCAGTTGCATACCTTCTCCCGCTTGACGAGCACGTTCGGCATCAACATGCTGGCACTCGTTAACAATGAACCGGTTGTGCTCAATCTGAAGCAGCTCGTCCAGCACCATATCACCTACCGACAAATTGTGGTGCGGCGAAGAACTGCGTTTGAATTGCGCAAAGCAGAGGAACGCAAGCATGTGCTTGAAGGGTTGATTATTGCGCTGAACCATATTGATGAGGTCGTACGAAAAATCAAGGCGTCAAAAACTGTTGAAGACGCGCAGTTCATGCTCATACAGGATTATACGCTGACTGAAATTCAGGCAAAGGCTATTCTTGACCTGCGCCTGCAAAAACTGGCAAGTTTGGAGCAGGAAAAAATAAAACAGGAGCATAGCGAATTGCTCAAGACTATTGCCCATCTTGAGAGTATTCTTGCATCAGAGCCAAAAATTTTCGCCATCATCAAAGAAGAACTGATGAAACTCCGAGAAGAATATGGTGATGGCCGGCGAACAATCATCGAACATGCTGAAGGCGAAGATGATATGCCGGTTGAAGCGCTCATCAAAAAAGAAGAAGTGGTCGTGACCATCAGCCACAAGGGCTATGTCAAACGAACTCCACTTACTGAATACCGAAGCCAAGCGCGTGGTGGCATCGGCGTCAAGGCAGCGGAAACCGGCGACGATGATTATGTGCAGGATTTGTTCACTGCATCAACACATTCCTATCTGTTGGCATTTACCAATCAGGGAAGAGTATATTGGCTGAAAGTCCATGAGCTTCCTGAAGCAAGTCGACAGGCAAGAGGAAAAGCATTTGTCAACCTTATCCAATTCCAGCAGAATGAAAAAGTGAACGCGGTTGTGCCAGTAACGGAATTTGACGACCAGCATTTTGTGGTGCTCGCAACCAAACAGGGCACGATAAAGAAAACAAACTTGAGTGAGTTTTCACGGCCACGCGCAAATGGCATCGCTGCCATCACGCTCGACGGTGATGAGCTGGTGAATGTGCTTTTAACGGACGGCAAACAGCAATTGCTCATCGCAACAGCAAATGGAAATGCGGTCCGATTCGACGAAACTGATGTGCGCTCCATGGGCAGAACTGCATCCGGAGTTCGTGGCATTGAATTACGCGACAACGATGGAAAGATTGTTGATAGTGTTATTGACCTTATTTTGGTGGATGAGAAAAAAACCGTGCTGACGATTACTGAGAATGGATATGGAAAACGAACTGCGGTTGATGAATACCGGCTCACCCGACGGGGCGGCAGCGGGGTTATCAATATCCAAACCAGCGAACGAAATGGAAAAGTGGTTGCGGTTGACAGCGTTACTGACGAGGATGAAGTGATTGTGATTAGCCAAGATGGCACCATGATTCGCATTCCATGCAAGGATATTTCTACCATCGGCAGAAACACGCAAGGTGTACGCGTGATGAAACTGCGCGAAGGAGACAAGGTTGTTTCTGCGACAAAGGTTGCACGGGAGTAAGTTATTTAAAGTGCTGATTTCTTCAGAACTATATGAAAATCGTCGTAGTAACTAACCGTGGCATTGAACAACAATGTGCGCAGGAAGTAGAAGAAATTACCGGCGAAAAAGCAGAAGCTACAGATTATCTCGTGTTCTCATCCTGCGCCGATACAAAAAAACTCAACGAGCTTTATTATTTTTCTCAATCAGCGCGGCGCATTGGTGTTGTTGTTGGAGAATGCGCGTTTACTGATGCTGATGAAATTCTGAAACACGCTCGCGCGTGGAATTTTCCCATGACGCCGGAAACCTCGTTTTTTGTGCGCGTGGTCAAGGAAGATAATGAGGAACTGCCATCAGCGGACGTTGAGGCGGATCTTGGCGAGCTGATTATCGAAAAAACAAACGCTCCCGTGAATGTCAAACAACCAGAGGTCACCGTGCTGTGCATCGTCGTCAAAAACAGATGTGTTGTTGCGCTTGACTATGGCGGCTTTGATGTCAGCAAACGCCAATATGTGTTGTACCATCACCGTGAAGCCCTCAAGCCAACTCTTGCGTACGCCCTACTCCGTCACGCGCAGGCTGAAAAAGCAAAGATAGTTCTCGATCCGTTCTGTGGCACTGGAACCATTCCCATTGAAGCAGCTCATTTTCTTTCCAATCAATCCATTAATTATTACCGCAAGGATGAGTTTGCGTTGGTGAAAAAAGATGCGGAAAACAAAAAACTGATGGAACAGCTCGACAAAAAACGAAAAGAGCCGAAGCAAAAAATCATCGGCTATGACAGCCAGCTTGGCTTTGTGTCACAGGCGCAGAAAAACGCAAAAATTGCCGGCGTGCATAAATCAATCAATTTCGCGCGCGTCGATATGGAATGGCTTGAGACAAAATGCGAGCAGGAAAGCGTTGATTGTGTGGTGACGCACCCGCCGGAGCTGACCGCCGCAAACAGGAAACACGTTCTTGCATTGTATCACCAATTTTTTTACCAGATGGACTTTGTACTGGCGAAAAAAGGAAGAATTGTGCTTGCCATTGCCAACCCAGCCGAATTAAAGCAAAAAGCAGAAGAAAATAAGTTTACTTGCGTGCATGAACATGAAATCTGGCAGGGAAAAAAGAAGCTGTGGATGGTTGAGTTTCACCGCAACGTTTAAATATCCCCCTTCATTTTCTCTTCTAAACGCTTCAGGGAGGGCAGGTGACTGACGGTGCGCAAGCGCTGAGGAAAGTCCGCCCACTCTTGATGTATCATCATGGTAGCTATTCTCGGAAATCGGGAGGCCTTGAAAGAGGCGGCAACCACACAGAAACGAGACCGCGCATTGGACGCGATGAGGCTTGCGAAGCTTCCGGCAACGGAAGGGAGTACCAGCCGAGTTTGCCAATGTGATTGGATGAAACGATGAGCCCTAGCTGGTGCAAGTCCGTATGGACGCTTAGTTGAATGTCACCATGAACCATCGCAATGACGCTTGACGTTGTTGTTTGGGTTCTCACAAAAGGCGGCTTACGTCCTCCCGAAGCGTTTTTTTATTTTTTAGAAATTAGTTCTTCTCAACCATGAGTTCCTGAAACACGTTGTACGCCCGCGTCGCATCCTTCTCGGCAATGATGAAAATCAGTTCCGTCATCGTCGAAATATTTTCGCAGATGTTAATGTTTTCCCATGCCAACTTTCGGGTTGCAAGGGCAAGCACGCCGGGTGTGGTGAAGAAATCCTTGGTCATGCTCAAGGTGAGGGCAACAAGGTTTGTGGCAGTGTTGAGTATTTTTTCGCTTTTCAGGATTTTTTTGGCAGCGTCGAGGTGCTTTTGAGGAAGCACGAGGGTTACTTCGTAGTTGCCGTAGATGGCGTTGAGGGTTTCTCCTTTGTGCACGTCGATAAGCGAATGAAGCGTTCTGATTTTCTCAACTGCGCTGGGTGTTTTGACGAGGGTAATGTCGCAGAGGTTGGTCTTCATGATAATTTCAGAGACCAGGCGAAATGAACGGGGAGCGGATACGCGGCCGTTCAGCTCTTCGGCATGTCTCCGCAGTGCCATGACAATGGACTGAGTTTGAACGCCCGTGCCGAGCTCACGCTCGATTCTTGGCTGCAGATGCTCGGCAAGGTTCGCGAAGCTGACGATATTCTCAAGAATTGCCTCTTGTAGGTTGGGGCGTTCGGCAATGATTTTCTTGACAAGGTGGCTGACGGTGGGCATGTTAGTATGGTAACAAGATGTTATATTTAAACTTTTGCCAAAAAGCCATAACCTTTAAATAACCCCACCACAATTCGGGTAGTATGGCACAAGAGCGCATTTCCATGCCGTCCTCCATGGGCGGACTCGTCCGGTATTTTGACGAGTATAAATCGAAGTTCGAACTGAAGCCCGGCCATGTTGTCATTCTGGTTGTGATCGTAATTCTTATTGAGATTTTCTTGCATTGGCAGGGTGCATCCCTGCTTGGATTGGCGTGAGACTATGTTTCCCGGCATGAATATGAACCCAGCACTGATGAAGCAGGCCATGAAAAAAATGGGCGTGCAACAGCTGGAATTAGACGCTGTTGAAGTCGTCATCAAAACCAAGGACAAGGAGCTGGTGTTTCCCAATCCCTCGGTTACGAAGATCAACATGATGGGACAGGAAAGCTTCCAAATCACCGGAGAATTTCACGAACGGTCGCGCGGTGCAAGCGTCGTAGAAATCAGCGATGACGACGTCAAAACCGTTGCCCAGCAGGCGAATGTGTCTGAAAAAGACGCGCGTGACGCGCTGAAAAAGGCGAACGGTGATATTGCTGCGGCGATTATGGGATTGCAAGAATAAGATATCTGATTCTATTTTTAATTTATAATTCAAGTATCCGCCGGTCATTCACATCTTCAAATATTGCTGATTCATTCCACCCATGCGGATTCCACGGATGGTTTGGTTCACCATAGATCTTGTGAAGAATATCAAGCGTCCACCCGGGCAGGGCAACTGTTTTCTTTAAGGCGCCCGCGCTATGAAGAAAAGTTGCCATGCTGTTGGCTGCGTATGCTGCAGCATATTCAAGATTGCGAGCGTCGGGCGCCATTACTGCCTGCGGTGGGAGTTCTGTCTGAACAGTAACCGACCCTTCAGGCAGATTCGGCACAACAGAAATGTTTACCAAAAAATGGACCTGCCAGGGGTTATGTGGAAACAGGGTCAGCACAAGGTCTCGAAGATTGGCGCCAAAGTTGTGATATGGTTTCAGGAGCGGTGGCTGCCTGCGCACGGGTGATGGAGCCATTGGTGCGTAGAGTGCTTCAAAGTCATGCTCGTATAAATAGCGAACGTGTACAACCCCCGGTTCTGAAACAAGCCATGTTTTGGCAACTTCGCCGAGAATATATCCGATGACATGACGATAGAAGGGTGTACGGTCTCGTTTGGTTAGTTCAGCAATAGGGCCATCAGGACGGCCAGATTCTAATTCCATAAACTGCTGATCAAGGGGAAGGTAGAGCACGGGCTGCTGATTTTTGTGGGTACGTTCTGCAACTTTCTTAAAGATTGCTGTTACCATGTCTTCAGGAATGCGGCCATATTTTTTAATAAGAATTTCACGAATGGAAGGTTCGATCATCAACTGGTGGAGCCGTGCTGCAGCACGGTCAATAAGAGAATGTTCGAGCCCTGATTCAGCGTGCTGTGCAGCGTCAATTAACTCCGACAATTCAGAGGATGAATGGAGTTCCATAGCTGTGCCTGATTTCAACTCGTATAAATGCGTATCGCTAAATCTTTATATAGTCTAATCGTATTCCCACCCCATGGACAAAATCAGCGAATATCGAGATAAAGCCGCACGAAACCTCCATATTGCTGACCACATTCTGACGCAGACCTACCCGATGCTGAATGACCCAAAACTGCTTCTTGCGGTCCTGGAAAACCTGTTTTTATCCATGAATCACGCGCTGACCTGCCTGCTCCATTATGAGGAATACCACGGCAGGATTCCAAAGTTTTCCGACGAATTTGACAGCAAATTGAACATGCTCAAGCTGAAGGTTGCCAAGCAGAACAACATAACCCCTGAAGTGGTCAACTTCCTGCAGGAACTCAAGGCAAAGGTCTCTGCCCACAAAAAAAGCCCGCTGGAGTTTGCGCGAAAGGACCGGTTTGTCATCTGCTCGGATACCTACCAGACCCAGGTCATTTCTGCGCCCCAGCTTAAAAAGGACCTTCAAAGAACTAAGCTCTTTCTGCAATTAGTGCAGTCAATCATTGCCCGAGAAGCAAAAAAATAAATAGTACGACCTATATATAGGTGAGGAGAAGGAGTATATGGAAGAATCACTATCAAATGCCCGGGAAGAGCTTAAGCGTGTTGACCACCTTATCTACGTCAGCTTAAAGTACACGCGGACCTGTGATATTTTCAAGAGCATTATCCAACGGCTGATTGATTCGCTGGACAACACCCTACTTGCTATTCTCAAGAAGTTCGAGGATGAAAAGAAGATTTATGAGATTCCCAGCCAGCCGGGAGTGCGGTGCAGCACCATCCGGGAACATATGACGGATGAGAAGGTTAACGAGCTTATTGAGTTCTATTTGCTGCTGCGCCAGATTAACCGCGCTGAATTTACCCGCTTCCGGGAATTCCGACGCCATGTGACCATGACGGTCAATCTTGCCGGCGAGGAGCTTGAAATAACAATTGATAGAATCACGGAATATTACAAAAGAACAAGAGAATATATTGAGCACGTTGATAAAACACTACACCCTGAAAAAGTAAGTTGAAACGATAGAAGAGAAAATGATAGAAGAGAGAAAGAGAGCAGAAGAAGAGAGACAACGACTATGAAAACGCGATTTATTCTTGTGGCTTCAGGCAAAGGAGGAGTTGGAAAAACAACCGCATCGCTGAACATCGCCTGCGCCTTGGCACAGTTTGGTAGAGATGTTGTTGTCGTCGATGCCAATATGAGCACGCCCCACATCGGCATTATGCTCGGCTCGCCGCTGTTGGAAAACACGCTCAACAAGGCACTGCGCGGCAGCCGCTCGGTGCGCGATTGTGCGTATGTTCACCCATCGGGCATCAGGATTGTGCCATCCAGCATTGCACTCGGTGAGTATGCGCCAGAACACACCAAACAGCTGCGCAGTGTGCTGGCAGAGCTTGCCGGCACGGCTGAATTTGTGCTCATTGATGCAAGCGCCGGACTTGGCCCGGAATTTCGCGACGCAGTCCGCGCATCAGACGAGATACTTGTGGTGACCAGCCCGGACCTTCCGGCCGTGTCTGACGCGCTGAAACTCATTGCTGGTGCAGGAGAGCAAGGCATGCCTATTCTCGGTGTCGTGGTCAATAGGGTTGGATTGTCTGAAACACTCACGCTGGACAACATCCGCGACCTGATTAGCGAACCTATCATTGGCTGGGTGCCGGAAGACCGCGCCGTGCGTTCATCGCTTCTTATCAAACAACCGGTTGTGTTCTCACATCCTGATACCGCAGCAGCTGTTGGCTTCAAGAAAGTTGCAGCAACACTGCTCGGACAAGTGTATCAGCCCGAAGTGCGCACCATGCACAAGCCCGGCATGATTGATAAGATTATTGAGGGGATTAATCGGATTGGGGCGAAGAAGTAGACATGGTGATCCATAACTACATTTTTATATACGGAATTCTATAACAGAACCATGCCATTGCTTGAAAAGAAAAAAGATCTTGCCCAAACATTGCGTGACAAGGGTTGGGATGACGCCGATATAGAAAAAACACTGCGCATCATGGGCAAGGGCAGTGAACAGACCGGTGATGCTGAACAGAAAACACAGCAAGTTGTGTATTGGATGATTCTGTTGGATTTGGGCATTGGTAACCTTATGGTTTCCTTCGGCCTGATTCCGTTTCTCATGGTGCTCCAGCCAAGTTTTGTGCTCGGCATTATGGTGACGATTGGTTTTGTGCTCGGGCTTTTTTTTAACATGCTGGTGTGGGATTTAGAGCGTGTCAAGACGGAACATCATTTTGCCGCCATGTTTTTCATTCCCGGAACGGCGATAGTGAACATTGCGATTATTGTTATTGTGGCAAACGCAATGTCCTCATTTCTTAAGACGGCAGTGCCGAAAAATCCGTACCTCTTGAGCGGCGCCTATGTCGCTGCATTCATTGTTCCCTATGTCATTGCCTTGGTTCGCGACGGCATGAAAAAACGGCAGGAACAACGACAGCTGGCGCGCGACGCGGAATCACAAAAGAGTATGCACGTGTATGGTGGAGTGGAATAGTTTTATAATAATAGAGAAAAATAAAAAGGGCCGCCAGTGGGAATTGAACCCACTCCAAAAGCTCCACAGGCTTCTATGCGAACCGGTACACTATGGCAGCCATTGAGTAGGGTGTCAATAGGCAGTTCTTATAAATATTGCTGTTACATTCGTTTATATATTCTTGCTCGATGATCAATAAAACGTACCCAGAGCGTATCCGGATTGAACGTAAGGTCGACAAGAACTCGGTAATCACCAATCCGAATTTTGTAGCCGTACGGCGCGGCAGTTAATGGCTCTATGCCTTGACCATTTTCACCAACTTGTTTTAGTTTCAGAACAATGCGGCGGGCAACAAGAGGAGCAAGTTTCTCCAATTGTTTTTCAGATTTTGGATCGTAATGAACATCATACTTCATGCAAACTTCGTCTCCATCTCGGTTTGTGTTTTAAACTGAGAGACGGGACGCTTGCGGGACTCTTGTACCTGCGCAATGACTTCGTCACGAAGCTGGAGCTGGTTCTCTTCAAGAAGTTCTTTAATTTCATCCATCTCCCGCTTGAGCAAGAGCACGTTTTCATTGACCTGTTCGAGGGTTACCTGTTCCATATCAGTCAGAAAGGTGCTGAGGTTTAAAAACTTTACTCGAAAGAATCCAATAGCTTTATAAACAACCTCCTTGTTTATTCAGTAAAAAGCCCGAGTGAACAGCGTATAGGGCTCTCAGAACTTCTATACGCACTGTATTCTGGCTTTCTGACTTTGTGATTGCATGGCAGACCAACCAAAACCTGAACAAAAAGACTTTAACCATTTAGTCCGTATTGCAAATACTGACTTAGATGGCAAGAAGCAGATAGGAATGGCCTTGATGAAAATCAAGGGAGTTGGATTTATGTTCGCCAATGCGCTGTGCAAAATGGCCAACATCAACAATCGCGACCAGGTGGGATATCTTGCACAAACAAAAATTGACCTTCTCGATGAAATTCTTAAAAATCCAACAAAATACGAATGCCCAGCATGGCTCTTCAATCGCCGGAATGATTACGAAACTGGCGTCGACAAGCACCTGGTCAAAAGCGATCTTGATTTCCAAAAAAGCAATGATATCAAACGACTGCGAATGATTCGCAGCTACCGCGGCTCACGCCACGCATCAGGCCTGCCGACCCGCGGCCAGAAAACCCGTTCAAACTTCAGGCGAAATAAAGGAAAAGTCCTCGGCGTCCAGCGCAAGAAACTCGCGCCGGGCAGCGACGAAGCTGCAAAAGGGAAAGATAAAGGAAAAGGTAAGGATAAAAAGTAAACAGGATGTACTATGGGCGACCCGCGACGACTCAAAAAGAAATACCAGAAGCCAAGCCACCCGTGGCAGCTTGACCGGATTGAAGAGGAAAAAATCCTCGTCGATGAATACGGCTTCAAGAACAAGCGGGAACTCTGGAAAATGCGCGCCGTGCTAAAGCACGCCGCAGACGAAGGAAAGCGGCTTATTGTCGCAACCGGCCCGCAGGCAATCAAGGAAGAAAAACAGCTCATTGCGCGGCTGAGCAAATATGGGCTTGTGCCAACAACCGCAACCATTGACAATGTACTTGGCCTCACGCTGAAAGACATCCTCGAACGCCGGCTCCAAACACAGGTGTACAAGAAAGGCCTTGCGCACACGATCAAACAAGCACGCCAACTTATCACCCACAACCATATTCAAGTGGGTGGAAAAACAATCAACGCACCGTCGTATTTAGTCCTGCAAGCAGAGGAAGCAACAATCGTGTTTGACTCGGTTTCATCATTCAACAATCCTGACCATCCGGAACGCACGGTCAAGCCTGCTCCGAAAAAAATCAGAAAAGAAAAGGACGACAAAGGACGAGGCGGCCGTGGACAGCGTGGCGGACAGAGAAAACAGCGCTTCAGCCCCCAAAGAAAATAGAGAAAATAAAAGTACATACGAAGAACACCTAACGATAAGCGATCACGCAGAAAAGGAACACCAATGGAACAAGAAAAAGCACCTGAAAAACCAGCAGCAGAAACCGCAGCTCCAGCTCCGCAGCAAGAGCAACGCGAACAGCGGTATGAGCGGCCTGACCGGGATTACCGGCGAAGCATGCGCTGGGGTGTTGCGCATATTTACTCATCATACAACAACACAATTATTCACGTCACTGACCTCACGGGCAGAGAAACAATTGCCCGCGCATCAGGAGGCATGGTGGTAAAAGCGCACCGGCTCGAAAGCAGCCCAACCGCAGCCATGCTCGCTGCAAAAAAGGCAGCAGACACGGCAATTGAAAAAGGAATTAATGGTATTCACATTAAAATCAAGGCACCCGGCGGCCACAATGGCCCAAACAACCCCGGGCCCGGCGCACAGGCAGCAGTCCGTGCATTGTCCAGAATGGGGTTGCGCATCGGTGTCATCCAAGACGTCACGCCTATTCCTCACGATTCCTGCAGAAAGAAAGGCGGAAAACGGGGACGGAGAGTATAAACATGGAACTCATGCTCTTGAATCAGGAAAAGAAAACCGGCAAGGTTTCGCTGTTAATCAAGGACACGACTCCCGCCCTTACAAATACTATTCGCCGACTGATTGTTAACGAAGTGCCGACCATGGCGATTGACACTGCTGAAATAAAAAAGAACAGCACGGTGTTGTATGATGAAATGGTTGCTCACCGCCTCGGCCTTGTCCCGCTGAAAACTGATTTGAAAAGTTATGAGCTGCCAGAAAAATGCTCATGCAAAAAAGAAGGCTGCGCAAAATGCCGGCTCTTGCTCTCACTTAAAACAAAAGGCAGCGGCTATGTGTACGCTGAACGGCTCGAGTCAACTGACCCGAAAGTGGTTCCTGCGCATCCAAAAATGCCCATTGCAAAACTCATCAAAGGCCAGCAGCTTGAGGTGGATGCAACAGCAACACTCGGCCGCGGAAGAGAGCACATGAAATGGTCGCCTGGTTGTGTCTGGTTCACCAACCAGCCGCAGATTACCGTTAATAACAATTCACCAAAACTCGACGAGTTCAAGAACAAGTACCCGCCGCAGATTTTCAACAAGGCAGGAAAAATTGACAAGAATGTGATACTCGACCTGAACCTGGTTGATGCCTGCGACAGTGTATGCGATGACGTCGTAAAAGTCGAGTACCTGCCCAATAATTTCATACTTCACATCGAGCCATTCGGCCAGCTTAGTGCAAAAGAAATGCTCACCACTGCAGTTGAGGTGATGGAAGAAAAAATCGCCGAGATGGAAAAACTCATCGAAGAATAAATAGATAGTATGTTCACATTCATATGCGGGAGTGCCGGAGCGGTCAAACGGGCTATTCAGTGCGCATGAAAGTGCGTGGTGAGCCTTGGGTTGAGGGCCTAGTAGCTTAGTGCTTACGCGGGTTCGAGTCCCGTCTCCCGCATCATTATTATCAAAAAGATCCAGATCAAAAGTGCAGGATGTGTGGCCGAGCGCAAAGCGCCGGGACTCCGAACGAAGTGAGGATGTCCCTCTTTTGGTCAAGCTTTTTTGCTTGCAAAAAAGATTGCGCAGGTTCGTCCCGTCTCCCGCATTTTATTGATCATTGATATAAAATCAAAAAATCCTGAAAACCATGGTACGAAGAACAGGCCCAACAAATGTGCATCTGCAGGAGCTCATCAAGACGCTCAAAAAAGCAGCGTTGGATAGTGAAACGCCTCTGTGGAAGCGCCTTGCCGACGAACTTGAAGCACCGTCACGGCGTCGGCGCATGGTAAACCTGTACAAGATTAGCAAGTACGCTCAAGATAATGAAATTATTGTCGTGCCGGGCAAAGTGCTCGCTACGGGCGATGTCACAAAAAAACTTGCTGTTGCCGCATGGGCATTTTCAGGCAGTGCAAAAGAAAAAATCCAGAAAGCAAAAGGCGAGGCATTCAGCATTGGGGAACTGCTCAAGCGCAACCCGAATGTGCAAAACATACGAATCATGGGATAACAAGGTAACAACAATGGCAGTAATTGACGGAACAGAACGGATTTTGGGAAGAATCGCGGCATATGCGGCAAAGCAGGCATTGCTCGGCGAAAAGGTTGACATTGTTAATTGCGAAAAGATGATTATCACCGGCTCACGCGGCCATATCATTGGAGAATATATACATAAAGTCAAGCGCGGCACACCCCGTTCAGGGCCGTTTTTCCCGCGTACGCCCCAGCGCATCGTGCGCAGAACCATCAGGGGTATGCTGCCGTGGGACAAGAACCGTGGCCGTGAAGCGTATAAATTGGTCAAATGTTATATCGGCGTGCCAGTTGGATTTGAAAAAGAAAAGCTCACTGAAGTTCCAGGTACGCACGTTTCGAAGCTCACGACCACAAAATATATAACAATCGCTGAAATTGCAAAACAAGTTGGATCAAAGGTATAATACTATGGTCAAAAAATATATTACCACATCAGGAAAGCGAAAAACCGCAACAGCCCGCGCAGTACTTAGGGCTGGCACGGGCAAGATTCGCGTAAACAAAATGCTCCTCACGGCGTATGCGCCGGAAGTAGCACGCTTATTTATCCAAGAGCCGCTGGTGCTTGCGCCGGAATATGCTGACAAGGTTGATATTGATGTTAATTTCCACGGCGGCGGCGCCATGGGCGGTGCAGAAGCATCTCGGCTTGCCATTGCCAAAGCACTCGTTGAATTTGCCGGCAAGGGAAGCAACTTGAAAGAGCGCTTCCTGCAATACGACCGCCAGCTCCTTGTTGCTGATGTGCGGCGCAAGGAAACCTGCAAACCAAACGACTCAAAGGCACGTGCCAAGCGTCAAAAATCATACCGGTGAAACCATGATCATACCTATGCGATGTGTATCCTGCGGAAAGCCAGTCGGCCACCTGTGGGAAGAATATGAAGAGAAGTCAACCAAGAAAAATGCCGACGTGAAAAAAATTCTTGATGAACTTGGTGTTGAGCGCTACTGCTGCCGAAGCACATTCCTCGGGCATGTCGAGCTGATTGACGTCGCTGCGCAGTTTAAGAAGTTTTGAGACAAAAAGTATTTAAAACAGTTTATCTTTCTTTTTTATCTGAAACCATGAAATACCGCGTACGCATATATCAGGATGAAGACGGCATGTTTGTAGCAGAATGCCCATCACTCCCCGGCTGTATTTCTCAAGGAAAAACACGCCAAGAAGCAGTTAAAAACATTACCGAAGCGATTGAGGGCTATCTGGAAAGTCTCAAAAAACACAATGAGGCAGTGCCGCCAGCAATAGAAGAAGAGATGATACACAATGCATGTTCAGCATCAGTCTAATTCTTCAAATTCGCCGGTCTTCTTGTTTTTCTTTACATTATTCCATTTGAAGAATTTTCCATTCATTGCAACATACACACCGACGGGAAGTGTTTGTACAAAAGCGAGTGCACAGCCAAGATTAAAGAGCCCGTCTGAACTGCCAAATTTGTAGGGAACCATCGCGCCGGTCAAGATGATTGTTTTTGTTTTAAGTGCTGCGCCGAGAACTTTTGCTGTTTCAGCCATCGTATCAGTTCCATGCGTGATGATGATTTTGTCTTCTTTTGTTTTTTTGACATTATCAAGAATAAGCTGTCGATCGGCAGCGCCCATATCAAGACTATCAATCATCATCAATGTCCTGAGATCCACATCAAGTTTATTTCTTCCCAGTTTTAACATTTCAGGAAGATGTGTGTCCTTAAAGAAAAGTTCGCCGTTCAGTTCGTTATATTCTTTATCAAAGGTTCCGCCGGTTATAAAGATACGAATGGTCATAACGACAAGAGGAAATTAAGGATTAATAAATCTTTGGATAAAAATGGTACTTAAAAATAATCCGGGTCATCCGAGCGGATTGTTATTTCTCGCGGCGTGCTTCTTATGGGCTGTTCAGTGCTTAGTTCGTTTGTTTTTATCGGTGCGCTGTGTACGCCTTCATTTATTTCAAGCGCCTTCCGCAGGTTCAGGTTGCCGCAGTTCAAACACGAAAAGAAGATTCCCCATTTGCCCGAGCGCATTTCCAAGGTTTTGCCGCACATGCATTTCATCTCGTTCAAAGAATAATTTTTGTGGTCGTGACACACCGGAACGTCCTGCTTGTTTTTTATAAGCGCCTGACGGCCGCAAAAAGGGCATTTTTCCAGTTTACTTTGGCCATACCGTTTTGGAATGTACATAGGTGATATCTTTGAAAGTCTTGATTTAAAAGGATAGTGGTGTTCTGCGTGAGCAAATACGAACGATAACGGAATTAGGAAGAAAGGTTAAGGCAGGATAGTGGTGCAGCAGCACGTTCAATCAAATCATCAGAGGCAAAAATCGGACGTGCACAAAAGCTTTAGCTTTTGGCATCTCAAAAATCGCAATTTTTGAAGACCCGATTTTTGCCCCACAAGAAAAGCAGAATATGAGACAGCATTTTTTCCTTGCCCGAGTTCTTGTTTGTCTTGCATAATCCGTTTTGTAATGGCTGATGAGAATATACATTCGTCAAACAAATTTTAGAAAACTAATATAAAAGAATAAAAAATTACCGTCGGTTAAACGATCCAGAACGTGCAGGCCGTGCATGGCGATTATCATGCGAACGATGCGGCCCTGCATGAGATGAATGACGCGGTGGGCCGCGATGGCTATGGCCACGATGCCCTCCTTGCCCGCCTCGGTTGAAGCCGCCTTCTCGCTGTCCTTGTCCTTCAGTCCATCGGAAGGGAACTGGCTCTACGGTAGGAACAACCTCTTTGGTGATGCTCACGTCGTTTTCACGGAGCACTCGGCGGAAATTGTCATGGTCCCTGCTGGTGAGGATGGTGATTGCTTTTCCTTCGCGGCCTGCTCGTGCTGTTCTGCCGATGCGATGGATGTATTGCTTGCCTTCTTTGGGAACGTCGTAATTGTACACGTGAGAAACACCACCAATATCAAGGCCGCGTGCTGCAACATCAGTGCAGACGAGCACGTGCACTTTTCCGGCGTGGAACTGTTTCATCACACTATTGCGCTTTGCTTGCGAAAAGCCGCCGTGAATTGGAAGTGCATCAACGCCAACGCGTTTGAGGTTGGTTGCAACAATGTCAGTTGTTCTTTGCGAATTGCAGAAGACCATAATCAGGTCAGCTTCTTCATGCTGGAGCATGTGCACCAGCAAAGAGAATTTCATGTTGTCAGGAGTGTCATAATATGATTGGGAGAGTTTAGAGGCATCAACATAGCACTCAACAGATACTTCAGCTGGGTTCTCCATGTATTTTTGCGCAAGCGATGTTATGTCGCTGGACAGCGTTGCAGAAAACAAAAGTGTCTGCCGTTTGATGGGGCAGGCGCCGATGATTCGTTCAACATCCTGAATAAAGCCCATGTCAAGCATACGGTCGGCTTCGTCGAGAACCAGTGTGGTAATGTGCCGGAGTGATAGTGTGCCGCGCTCGAGGTGGTCAATGATTCTTCCGGGCGTGCCAACAACAACATCGGCATGGCGGAGCTCACCGATTTGCGGCTGGATGGAAACGCCGCCGTAGGAAACAGCAATGCGCAGTTGTTTGAATTTTGAGAATTTTTTGAGTGAGCCGGCAACTTGTTCGGCAAGTTCGCGGGTTGGTGTCAGAATAAGTGCCTGAACACCTTTTCCGGAAATTGCGTGTTGGATAATGCCTGCGCCAAAGGCGAGTGTTTTTCCTGAACCGGTTGCCGAGCCTGCGAGAACATCGCGCCCTTGGAGAACCAGTGGTATTGCTCGTTCTTGGATTTCACTCGGCTGGGTAAAATGCTCTTCCTCAATTGCCCGAAGCAGGAAATCACTTAAGCCAAGTTTTTTGAATGGGTTTATCTGTTGATGTGTCTGTATAGTTTCCATAGGTATGCGTGCCTTTAAATTGCTTTAATGGTTAAGTGCTGTTAAGAAAAAGTCTTATTGCCGTGATGAGGCACCGCACAAGCTCTTTCTTATGACGTCACCATACTGGGTGAATATGATGAACAATGAGCCGGTCCTTTATATACCTTTCGGAAAAGGAGGGCGTGGGACAGAAATATTTTTAAGCGCATGGTTAATCACACCAAAAGTATGACAGACACCATAAACGTTGGCGTTATCGGCCATACAGGACGATTAGGCAAACCGCTCGTTGAGATGTTAGAAAGACATCCTCATTTTAAAATCGCCTATACCGAGAGTAGAACAGAAGGAACATCGGGAAATAAGAAAGATGCAGAGCTTGTTTTCTTGGCGCTTCCCAAAGGAGAGAGTGAATCATATTTACGAGATTTACGGGGAAAACGGCTCATTGATTTAAGTGTTGATCATCGAGCTGCCGAAGGATGGACTTATGGATTACCAGAATTAAATGCCGATGAAATAGCGGCTGCCAAATTGGTTGCGAATCCAGGGTGTTATGCGACGTCAGTTATTTTGGGACTGGCGCCGCTGAAGGGAAAGGTTATGCACGTTCAGGTGGCGTCAACAAGTGGTATTTCAGGAGCAGGATTACCGGTAAAAGAGACTGATAATTTTCTCACCTATGATGAAGGCATGGTCCACGGACACATTCCTGAAATGGAGCGTGCACTTGGATTGGAAGATATGCTATTCGTACCACAACGCATTGATGTTGCTGAACGGGGCATCGTGTCAACGATATTTGCGTTTTATTCTCATGGAACCCGTGCTGATGTTGAAAATGTTCGTGAAGTATATGAATCATTTTATGCAACAGCGCCGTTTGTACGCGTCACTGATTCTATTGAAACAAGAAAAGTAAATGGCACAAATTACTGCGACATAAAAGTGCTTGGCTGTGGAGAAAATGTTGTTGTAGTCTCTGCCATCGATAATCTCATCAAAGGTGGCGCGGGGCAGGCAATCCAAAATGCCAACATCATGTACGGATTTCGTCAGGCGACAGGCCTACCAACTGCTTTACATTAACGAATAATCGTCGCATCCCGTTCTTTTCCCACACTGATAATTCGAAATAGTACGCCGCTCAATTCTTCAAGTTTTCTCACATAATTTTGCGCTGCAGGAGGTAGGTGTGCAAAAGTTCGCGCACCGCTGATATCGCATTTCCAGCCGGGCAGTTCCATCAGCATGGGCTCGCAGTGTGCCATGATGTTTGTCGGCGGCATGGTGCGTAACTCCATCCCTGGTTTGTACGCTTTATCAGCAAAACAAGGCGATCCTGTGTACTGATAGCCAACACAAACAGGAATTTTTTCTAACGACGACAACACATCAAGTTTTGTCAGCACAGCTTCAGTGGTGCCGTTGACTGCTGCTGCGTGGCGCGCCATAACAGAGTCATACCAACCGCAGCGCCGCGGTCTGCCAGTGGTTGCGCCGTACTCTTCGCCGGATGCACGCAATGCGTCGCCGTCTTTGCCGTGCAGTTCGCTCACAAATGGCCCTTCGCCAACGCGAGTGGTGTATGCTTTTAAGACGATAAGTGTTTGCGAAATACGTGCAACACCAGAGCCAGCGATAATGCCGCCGATGGTTGGATGTGATGAGGTCACATAAGGATACGTGCCATGGTAGGGATCAAGAAAAGTTCCCTGCGCTCCTTCGAAGAGGATTCGCTTCCCGAACGCATGGGCACGGTGAAGAAGCGCAGTGGTGTTGGTGACGTACTGCTGAATCCGAGTGCCAAGTTCGGCGTAGATGTCCACCAATACCAATGCGAGAGTGTCAAGCGTTGGCGCTGCACCGGAGGAAGCAAGGGCATGATTGATGCGCGCAAGGTAGGATGCGGTGATTTCATTTTCGCTGATGAAATTGGAAAAAGAGTGCCTGATTTTTTCGTCGTCATAGCCGCAATAATGCGCGAGCAGTGCAATTTTCTCTTCAAGATTCTGGCGGATTGAGTTGTGCAGCGCAGTTTTGTCAAACAGCATGCGTAGGGGAATGCCGGTGCGTGCTGCCGTATCTGCGTAACACGGCCCGATGCCCCTGCCAGTGGTGCCGATTTTTGCGCCAATGCCTGAAAGCTTTTCTTCTCGCGCAACATCCAGAATTCGATGGTACGGCATGAGGATATGTGCATTGGCGCTGATGCGCAGGTTTTCAACACGAAGTCCATTTTTTTCGAGCTCTCGAATTTCTTCCAACAAAACAAAAAGATCAATCACAACGCCGTCAGCGATGACGTTCAGTTTTTCCGGATAGAGAATACCGGAAGGAAGAAGGTGGAACACGTGTTTTTTTCCGTTGATGACAATCGTGTGGCCGGCATTGTTGCCACCGGTTGCCCGCACCACCATGTCGAAGTTGGGTGCAAGAAGGTCGACGATTTTTCCTTTTCCCTCATCGCCCCATTGCCCGCCGATGATAGCAGCGGTTGGCGCAAGCCAGGAACTCATTGCTTCACCACGGCACTTCTTGTTTTTTCCCACTGTGTCACGGCGAGGTGCGCCAACCGTGATGCTTCGCCAGTGTACGTTGCCGGAGTAAGCTTTGCAAGCCGCGCTCTATTGTCGTCGGAAAGCGGAAGTGATTGGACAAGGGCGCGATAGCCATCGCGCGTTAACAAATGCCCACGTGTCTGGTCTTTGATGAGGTCATACGCGCCGACATGCCTTTCTTTTCGCATCACAGTCTGCACTGCTTCAGTGAGCACGGCGTAATCTGCTTCGAGGTCTGCTGTCATTTTTTCATGGTTTGGCGCAACTTTTGCAAGGCCGCGCGTGAGGCACACAAGCGCATCATACGACCATGCCAAGACCGTGCCGATATCGCGCTTTACCGTCGAATCAGACAGGTCGCGCTGGAGCCGCGAAACAGAAATTGAGTACATGGCTGTCAGGAGAGCGTTGCTTTTTTTCAATGCACCTTCGGCGTGCTCGAAGTCGATGGGATTTACTTTGTGCGGCATGGTCGATGAGCCAACTTCGCCTGCCGTTGGCTTCAACAGAAGATATGAATCGGAAATATACCGCCATGTGTCTTGCGCAAAATCCAACATGATAGTGTTGATGCGCTGATAGCACTGCAACATTTCGACGAGTGAATCGCCGGGCTCGACTTGAGTGGTCAGATAGTTTGGCAACAAGCCGAGTGAGCGGACAAATTGTGAAGAAAGATGCAGCCAGGGAACATTGGGCGCAGCAATCAGATACGCGTTGTGATTCCCTGTTGCGCCATTGAGTTTTCCGGTAAGCTGAAATTCGGAAAGCGTGACGAGCTGACGCCGAAGCCGGTCAAGAAACACCGCCATTTCTTTGCCCAGTGTTGTTGGGCTTGCCGGCTGGCCATGGGTACGCGCGGGCATGGCAAGGTCTTTGTATGTTTCTGCGAATGAGGCGAGGGAATCGAGAAACGAAACCATCGCCGGAACATACACCTCATCTCGAAAGCCGTGCATGCTCATGCCGAGCGCGAGATTTTTCGCATCTTCTGACGTCAAGCCAAAGTGCACCATTTCGAGCACATCGCCGATGCTTGGCTGGTTGTCCTCTATTTTGATGCGGAGAAAATATTCGATTGATTTGATATCGTGATTGGTTTTTGGAATGGTGCGACGTTCGTCGTGATACCCTTCACGTTCAATGTCGTTGATGATGATTGCATCATCCAGCGTGAACCCTGACACCAGCCCGCGCAGAAATGCTTTTTCTTGGTCGGTCATGGCGCGGCACACCCGCTGGTCGCCAAGCATGATGAGATATTCAACCTCAACGCGCAGCACACCCCGCATCGTGGCGTATTCGGAAAAATAATTCGCAACGGGTTCGGTGGTGTGCCGGTCGCGGCCGTCAACTGATGCAATGGCCATGAGAGGGTGAGTGGGTTCCATGGAGGTGTTCT
>JAUSFM010000017.1 GCA_030651375.1 Candidatus Woesearchaeota archaeon
TTTTTGCGTGTCAGGCCCACACACCGGCAAAGAACGATTCACAAAACTCGAATTAACACTAATAAGAATAGTATCATTCCGCACCGCAGTCAAATTCAAAATACTATCATTAAAAGAATTAATCTTCGTCGTATTCACCCAATCCAAACCCGCCTGAGTATTAGTAACATTCGCCTTCGACGAATTCAACGAATCAACCGCACCCTGACTCGCACCCGACGCACTCTGATCAGTCTCACAGGTAAACACTTTGAACGTATCATTATAAACAAGCTTCTGCGAATCTGGACCACATACTGGCAAACTCCGATTCACAAAACTCGAATTAACACTGATAAGAATAGTATCATTCCTCACCGCAGTCAAATTCAACTTCGAATCATTCAAAGAACTAATCTTCGTCGAATTCACCCAATCTAAACCAGCCTGCACATTCGTCACATTCGCCTTAGTACTATTAAGCGAATCAACCGGACCCTGAGCAATCTTCGAATCATTCAACGAATTTAACTTTGTTGTATTCACCCAATCCAACGCACCTTGACTAAGACTTGCACCGGTTTGATCAGTCTCACAGGTGAATACTTTTGTTGTATCATTATAAACAAGCTTCTGAGTATCAGGACCACAGATAGGGAGTGACCGATTAACAAAAGTCGAATTAACACTAATCAGGGTAGTATCATTGTTTATCACGGTTGCATTTAGCTTGGAACTGTTTACCGATTGCGCTAAGGTCGTTTCATTAGCAGTTGGTTCACAAGTTACACTTCCATTTTCATTAACCACGCGTATCGAACTACCTGCGGCACATGAGCTGATAAGAGAAAAATTAACAAAAGAGTTATTATTAATTAAGCCGACTGGCGCTTGGAATTCTAACCGTTCACTGCCGTTAAAGTCTAAATCATCATTGTTGATAGTGTACTCTTTGTAATATAATTTCCCAAATTGCAAATCAGGTGTTGTAATAACATTCCAACTGCCGTTCACTATTCCCTCAACAAAAGTGTGGTTATAGATTTTATTTCCGTTAGACGAATTATCGTATATCTCTATAGTCAAATTTCCCGAAACAAGAAGCTCGCCAGTTGCTCTTGTTCGCACATCAGTACCTTGGTCTGAAAGTACTGCAAGTTGGGCAGCCGCAAAAGCAGATAAAACAACAACCAAAAATAACGACCAGGCCAAAGCTATTCGCTGCCTCATTTTTTCACCTCATGAGGGAGGTGAGGCGAGAAAGCATCCATCCGCCACCATATCCAAACTCCTTTGCCGGAGCCGCTGAATTTTCCTTTTATTTTTCCTTCGCCGCGTAGAAGGTTAAGCCGGTAAAAAATTTTTGTGCGGGTGACAGTCTCTTTTTTTATTTTCTCTTTTACTTTGTCTTCTATCTCTTTTGTTTCTAATGGTTCACTGAATGAATTAAGTAGGGAAAGAATTTCATTTCGTACAGCGTCTTTGTTCAGTGTGCTATCCATTGTATCAAGCCGTCAATTCTGTAGCCATGTAGTACCTTAATCGATTAATCTATGAAATAAGTAGTATATAAAGCTTTTGATTAAGTGTCCCACACATTAATCGATTAATAAATCGATTGATTATATAGAGGTGTACCAGATAAATCTTTTTATACCCGCCAAACGTGAAAAGGGCATGATTCTGCGTTCGCTGAAACTGGAAAATATCAGAAGTTACACTACAGGAATGGTTGAATTTCCGGAACACCGCACAGTACTGTCCGGCGATATCGGCAGCGGCAAGTCAACCATTCTTCTTGCTATAGAATTTGCTCTGTTCGGACTGCGGAGTGATGTCACCGGAGCACAGCTGCTGCGCCATGGCGAAAAGCAGGGGAGTGTTGAACTTAGTATGAACCTCATACCTGAACCAGGCAGGCAGGTGGAAGTTATCATCAGGCGTGCGCTGCGAAGAACCAAAGATGCAGTACAGCAGGATGCCGGATGGTTTGCAGTCAACACCGGAAGTGGCTGGGTGAAAACCGACGCAACTCCGGTAGAGCTCAAAGCGAAAATATTCGAGCTGCTTGGTTATCCACCTGAACTTTTGACCAAATCAAAGACGTTTCTCTACCGGTTCACGGTCTACACACCGCAAGAGCAGATGAAGCAGATTCTGCTGGGAAGCAGCGAAGAACGGCTTGATACTATCCGCAAAATTTTCGGCATTGATGCATACAAGACAATCACGGCAAATGCAGCAACAGTTGCACGCGAATTTCGCCTGCGCATCCGCCAGGAAACAATACGGACTGAGGGGATTGATGCAGATAAAAAAAAGCACGAAGAAGTACAGCAAAAACAGCACCAATTTTTGTTGCGCCGTGCGGTTATTGAACAGGAACAAGCAGAGCTTGCAGTACAAAACGCTGCACTGCAGCAGCGTGAACAAGAACTAATACAAAAACAACGAGAAGCACAACAGCTGATACAACAGGAAGCTGTGTGCACTGCAAAAGAGCAGGGAAAAAAACATGAAATGCATCGCGGTGCTGAAGAATTAAAAAATCAGGGAGAACAACAGGAAAAAATGCGTCGCCTCCTGCCACCAGATATAACACCAGGCATAATACAGGAAGAAAAGAAAAAAAGCACCGCTGACCTCATGGAAAAACGACGCTTACAGGAAGACCTCGAAAAACAGCGCACACTGCTTACAACACAACGCATGACGCTCGTTGGAAAAGAACAACAACTCGCCACGATGCTCGAAACACGGCAACGAGCTCTTGAACGGCTCACGCAACTCCACGAATGCCCACAATGCAAGCAGGGTGTGAGCGAGGCGCACAAACAGGCAATCAGGGAACAAGAAATGCCGCTAATGGCACAAACAGAGCATGAACTAAAGGGTGTTCATGACCAAAAAATTCTGCAGGAACACGAACTCAGCAGAGTAGAAACAGAGATACAAAAACTTCGCCTACATGAAAAAGAAGCACTCCAGCGTGCTGCAGAAATTGTCGGCATTGAAACCACGCTGCTGCGCCTGCAGGATAGCGGCCGACAAGTTGCTGAAAAACAGCAGGTGCTCCAGCAGCTCGAAATCACAATCAAAGAATTACAGAACGAACAGGCACACTGCAAAGAACGCATGCGCGCCTATGAAGGAATTATTGAACAGCATGCGCAGGTGCAGAAAGAGCTCGGCGAGCTTCGCGCGCAGGAGCGACGATGCGCCATTGCCGGCGCTGAAGTGAAAAAAGAAATTGAAAACTGTACTGCGCAACTCACTCAGCTCGAAGGAGATATCGCCCGAAAAGAGGCACTGCGGAAAAAACTGCACCAGCTCAGCCAGATTCAGACATGGCTGGGTGAACACCTCACTCGGATCGCAGGATTAATTGAGAAAGAGGTGCTGCGCACGGTGTACGTACAATTTGACGAGTTGTTTCGGAATTGGTTCAGCATGCTTGTTGAAGACGATTTGCTACAGGCACGGCTTGCTGATGATTTTTCAGTGCTGGCAGAGCAGAACGGCTATGAAACAACGATTGAACATTTAAGTGGGGGAGAAAAGACTGCCGTCGCACTGGCCTACCGGCTGGCGCTGAACAAAGTAATTAATGACCTTGTTTCGCAGATACGGACGAAAAACCTGCTGATTCTGGACGAGCCAACCGATGGATTCAGCGCGCACCAACTGGATAGATTACGTGTGGTGCTCCGCGAATTAAACGCGCAGCAGGTGATTATGGTCTCCCACGAACAGAAAATGGAAAGTTTGGTGGATCATGTGATACGGATTGAGAAGCGCGGACATGAGAGTGTGATTATTCGGTAAGTTCTCCACTGGACAAGCCAATTCTGCAATAAAACCCCAGACCACAGACTATAAGCCAAAAACCATGTAGCACTGGACACTGGACAGATGCGCGTGAGGTATATAAGGAGGGATAACAAAAATAGTTTGATTTTCCAATGAAGAAAAGCGAAAACTATAAATATGGGGTCTACCACACCAAAGGTGAAGAGTTAATCAGGTATAAGTTTGAGAAGGAAAATGGTGATATTGTTGAAACAAAAATCATACTCATTCCGACAAGCATTCGTTTTCCTGAAGGAGTCAAGTACTCCTGTGTATACGTCAGAGCGGGAAAACGCTTGATTGGATACGACAATAGTGAGGGTAACCAGCAAGAGCCGAATCACCATAAGCACATCAAAGACAGGATAGTGCCTTATGATTTTGTTGATGTTTGGAGATTGTTAGAAGATTTTAATGAGGATTTAGAAAAAATAAAACGGGGAGTCATACAATGAACAAAAAAATGATTATTGTCATCGAATCACCGAAGCAGTTTCTCCACTCATTTGGTGAAGCGTGGGAGAAAATACAGCGTGGGGAAAAAATAGAGTATCCTTACAAACTGTCGTTTCCCAATATTGAAATAATGCGAAAGACATTGACGCCGAAACGGATTGAATTGCTCCAGACTATCAAAAAACACCATCCGCAGTCATTGTATGCGCTTGCAAAATGCGCCGGACGAGATATCAAAAACATCAAAGATGATATTACGCTTCTTGAAAGCAATCACCTCATCGAACTGAAACCGGGAAACCAGCGAAATGCGCTTATTCCCTCGTTGAGATATGATACACTCCAGATTGAAATATCGTTGTAGAATTCACTCCTGTTCCTTCTCATCCATTCGAAGATTCGTAACATACACATCGTTAGAGTGTGCACGAAGCTCGTGGCCGTCGTACACATATTTCAGCACCGCCGCCGGCAGGTGCAGCTCGCCAATCACACTGAGCTTCGGTGCGAGTGTATAGGTAAGAATACGGTCTTCTTTCGGGGTCAAATCAAAGTCCCAGTACATCACGTGGCCGGCAGAGACTGCGGTTATTTTTTTGGGATGGAACGTATGCTTTGGCTTCCAGACAAGCTGCATCAGGTTGGGAATGTGCTCAATCAGTTTGACATTCCGCAGCTCAACATTCCCCCGATTCTCAATGGTCAGCCGGACATCAATTTCAGTGATTGCGCCGTGGGCGGTCTTGACAAATTCAGCGCGTTTGATGAGCACGACCGGAGACTTGAACATGTACCAAAAAAAGAGAATGATGGCAAGCACAAGCACGGTGTAGAAAATGATGCGATAATTAGTGACGAGCTGCACCGTTGCGGTGCCACCGGCGGGCAACGTGAGGCTCCAAACGTATGCTTTTTGTCCGTCAATGGTACGGACATCAGCATCGGGTTCAGCTGATCCGAGCACACGCTGAAGCAGTGAAACAGGAACAGGTATGTCTTGCTGTTCTTCAATATTGTCTCTATTGTGTATAGTGATGGTTTCGGAAGTGCGCAGGAAGGATGTTTCTTTTTGAGAGGTTTGTTCAAACGGGGTGTTGTAGGCAGCAACATCGTATGTTTTTTTATCAATGTTGTATACGACACCGCCGGAGGAAACACCATACGCAACCGTTTCTGTTTTGGGCGGTGTTGCCGGATCAAACGTAACCGTGAACTCAACTGATTTTGTTTCATTCGGGGCAAAGGAAACGAGTGATTCACGCTCAAAGTCGTTGCTTTTGAGCGCCACGCGCACGTCCTGGTATTCATACCAGTTGGCATTTCTGATGACGAGCTTGAATGACTGCGGCACGCGCGGATCAACCCGGTTAGGAAATTCAGGAGTCACGTCGAAATAGACACCCTCCTGCACTTTTCCGGGCAACAGGTAGACTGGCAATTTGAGTGTCTTGCGTACTGCACGATCTTTTGTATCGACAAAAAGGGTAACATATTGCGGTCGGCGCCAGTCACGCGTCAGATTGAGGTCTTTGAGAAGAATCTTGATTTTTTCAGTGCTCCCGCCTTTAATGATGAGGCCGGTACGGGTTTGCGGCTCGGTGAGCATGCTCCATTCAACGCCTTCAAGGTCGTTGACAACGGTGAACACCTCATACGGCACTCCCTTATTGGCAATGGCGAGCTGGAATTCCGCCCATTCTCCCGGACCAACTTTGTTTTTGAGAACGGTGAAATCAACGCGTACATCATCAGGAAGAAGAGCTGCTGCCGGAAAAGCGAGGAGCGAAAGCGAGATACAAAAAAAGATACAAAAAACTACTGTCCCTGCAACCGTACGAACCATTCTGTCCACCACCTATCTTCCCCTTTGTCAAGTGAGAAATCACCGCGATATATAAAGATTGTTGTGAGGCAAAATGACGAAAAAAAGGAAGAAAAAAGAACAAAAGAAACGAGAAAAAAAGAAATAAGAAGAAAAAAAGAAAAAACTCATGCCGCTGCAACGCAGCCAACAACAAACCACACCACTGGACACCCTTTTCTTGAGTATTGTTCACGGTATGCCGGAAACTTTCCGACTTGTAATCACGTTGCACCATTGTTTTTCTCCGGAAAATTTCCGGCAGTTCCCCGCCTTCACTGGACACTGGACATCCGCGCGTGAGGTTTATATAGTACCGCTCCTTAAACAACTTAATGGGTCAAAAAAATGCGTTGGTGGCATGATGAATAAAGAACGTTCAATCAAACTGTTTGAAAACAAGAAAGTGAGGGTTCAGTGGGTTGAGGAAGCCCAAAAGTGGTACTTTTCGGTAGTTGATGTTGTGGAGGTCTTAACAGATAGCGAGAATCCGCAAACTTATTGGCGCGTATTAAAAATGAGGCTTAAAGATGAAGGAAATGAAACCGTTACAAATTGTAACGCTTTCAAAATGATTGCTCCTGATGGTAAAATGAGGTTAACAGATGTTGCAGATACTGAACAATTATTAAGATTAATCCAATCAATACCTTCAAAGAAAGCAGAACCATTCAAGGTATGGCTAGCAAAAGTAGGATACCAAAGGATTGAAGAGACAGAAGACCCTGAGCTTGCGTTTGATAGAGCTATGAAAACGTATCTTCAAAAAGGATATTCTAAAGAGTGGGTTAATCAGCGGCTTAAAACAATCGAAGTGCGAAAAGAGCTGACCAACGAATGGAATAGAGCAGGGATAGATAAAGAGTCTGACTTTGGCATACTCACCAACGAGATTACAAAAGCATGGTCTGGAAAAACAGTATCTGAATATAAACAGCTGAAGAGCCTGAAAAAAGAAAATCTCAGGGATAACATGACGAATCTTGAACTGGTTCTCAATATGCTTGCGGAAGCTACAACGACAGAACTGTCTAAAAAACAGAATCCAAAAGAGTTCCATGAAAGCAAGAAAATTGCAGTACAGGGCGGAACAGTGGCGGGAAATACCCGGAAAGATATTGAAAAACAGTTAGGTGAGGGCATAGTCACTCCAAAAAACGCAAAGGATACTCTGTTAGAATTGTCAAATAAAAAGAATAATCTGATAGAAAAGAGAAAATAAAAAACAACAAAAAAAGAAATAAAAATTTAAAATTTATCCAATCACTGCTTCGAAGACCGGCGCGCGGTTGACATCTTTTACTTCGATGTCGACTGCTGTTGTTGCCTGAAGCTCACCGTCAGATGCCGTTATGGTCACGCGGTAGTTTCCTGCGTCATCAAAGCCCGTTGTCTTGCGCGGTTCAGTCATCCAGCCGGAGAACGTCAGTTGTACGTTTGCTCCTTCAGAATCCTTGACTCGTGGAGCAAGGTTAACCGTGTCGCCTTCATTGACTACAATTTTCTGCAGTGGCTCAATGGTCGGCGAGCGGTTCTTGTGCGTTACCCGAACGGTGATGGTCTTGACGGTTTTTGTCTTGCCGTCTGATACCGTAACGTCTATCTTGTACACGCCTTCATCACCAACTTTGGTTTGCCAGCGGCCGTTTTGGTCAAGTGGCTTGCCGTAGGTGTAGGTCAGCTTGTCGCCGTCCGGATCATAGGCCTTGAGCTTGAGCTCAACAACACCACCTTCAAGAACTGTAAGGTCACTGGTGACCTCTTTCTGGATACGTTGTTTTTGCGTTTCAGCGAGTTCAGCTTTTGCTTCTCCAGTAGGTTGTCCTTCTGGTGACTTGGCTGATTCTTCTGGCCGCGCTTCTCCTGGTTCAGCGTCGCTTTCTGCTTCATCAAGGATGTCAGATAATCCTTGTTCGCCGATAGCGCCTGCATCTTTTTGGTCTTCTTTTTGGAGTTCTTCGCCTTGCGTTGTCTTTTCGTCACTGGAGCCTGTATTGTAACAGCCTGCCAGCAGGACCATAATGAGCACGCAACTAAAGAATGGTGTCCACCTCATGTCTAACGCCCCCGTTTTTTTTTAACTGATTATCTCCTCTTTTTTAAGCAGTATCATACCATATTACTACCTATCTGGCCAAACATCTGCTGTTATTTAAAGTTTTAGGTGGTTTAAAATAGATGATTCTATAGAAATATTTTTATACTAGTTTGCCCAAAATAGCTGTATCCCCAAAAAACAAGCGTGTTGGGGGGATAATAGATAAAAAAGAGGTGCATTCCATGGCATTTGTTGGAAATGTGGGCACTGCCCTGAAAACTCTTCTTAATAATTCAATATTGGCGCTCCCGGGAATTGTTGCGGCCGTTATTATTCTGGTCCTGGGCTATATTATTGCAGCGCTCATTGGTTGGGTCGTAACTGAATTTCTTGACCGCATCCGGCTTGACCGGCGCGTGCAGAGCGTCTGCAAGAGTGAAGTCATCAGGAATGCAGAGCTGTCTGACTTTGTCGGCACCATTGTAAAATGGTACATCTTCCTGCTGTTCCTCGGCCAAGCCGTTGAACTGGTAGACCTGGGTGTATTGACCGGCTTCCTTACCTTGGTGGTAGGATGGCTGCCTAACTTGATTGTTGCGGTGATATTGATTATCCTTGCACTGATCTTGGGAGACTATGTCGCGGCAAAGATTATCCAGACCAAAATTAAAGGAGCAAAGCCCGTCAGCCAACTGTTGTACTTTTCGATTCTGACGCTGGTTGGTGTGATTTCGCTGAAGCAGATTGGCATTGATGTGTCCATCTTGGAAAACATCATCCTTGCTGTGGTCGGCGCACTCGCAATTGGTATCGGCCTTGCACTTGGTATCAGCCTTGGTCTCGGACTGAAGGATGACGCCAAGAAGTTCTTGAAGGACATCAACAAGTAAATAAATACATTTTTATTTTCTCTTTTTTTCTCATTCTCTATGGGGCTTCAGCTTGTTCAGCAGACCTTTGTATTTCTTGATGGCATCAGCAGGCGAAAGGAACAGGCACTCTGGAGGGGAGGAATACACGACTGGAACGAATTTATTCGTGCAGAACGCATCGCAGGCATTTCTCCGGAACGCAAGAGCTACTATGACCGGCAGCTACGCAAGGCACAGGAAGCGCTGACAGCGGATGATTCGACGTATTTCTGCCGATTTCCCAGCAAGGAACAATGGCGGCTGTATGAACAATTCAAAGATGAGGCAGGGTATGTCGATGTGGAGGTGGATTCGAGGGGGAAGATTATCGTTATCGGCATTTCAGATTATTACACCACCCACACGTTTGTCCGGGGAATTAATTTGGAAAAAACAGCCATTGAAAAAGAGCTTGAAAAGTACAAAATTATGGTGACATTCAATGGCCGCAGCTTTGACGCGCCGAAACTGAAAAAAGAATTCGGCATTGAAATCAGGGTGCCGCATATTGACCTGAAGCCGCTCTGCATAAAACTGGGCATGAAAGGAGGACTGAAAGAAGTGGAAAAACAGCTGAATCTGCAGCGCCCTCCCCACCTTCACGGCAATCCGGTTGACTTGTGGAAGGCGTTCCACGCCTCCGGCGACAGGGAGTGGCTGGACTTGCTGATTGCGTACAACAGCGAAGATATTGAAAATTTGAAATGGATTATGGATCACTGTTATAAAGAGATGGAGAAAGGATTACGACAGCCAGTATAGGAATTAATGTGTAGTTGGTCACGTGTCGTGTGTGTTTTTGCGTCAACCACCATCACGAACGGGAACGGCAAGAGACGAACTGTTAAGGAAATAAAGCGATGCAGCCGCACCAGTAATTATTCAATCTGAGGCGAAAACGTGGCGCCACGTTTTCGCCGCGCGGGAAAAATAGAAAGTGCGAACCACGGTTTTTCCTTGCCCTGTTCTTGCATGTCTTGCAAAATCCGTTTCGTGATGGCTGAATTGTCTCATCAATACCGGCTGGCAGTATATCAGAAACCTTTATAAACAAATATCTTTCCTCCAGTTATATCCCCGCTTAGCTCAACGGTAGAGCGCACGGCTGTAGATGCGTGCAGACAACGGCGAATGCCAGTGGATGAAGACACGTCAGCCGTTCCCGTGAGGTTGCTGGTTCAAATCCGGCAGCGGGGATTTTTTATTTTTTTCTTGGGTCTGTGACAAGGGGGTTGAAGGTACTGCGACACGCCGCCAGTTCGGTGGGCTGAACGTAGTGAAGCCCACCCAGCTTATTTTTGGTCAAGCTTTTTGCGAAGCAAAAAGATTGTGCAGGTTCAAATCCGGCAGCGGGGATTTTTTTATTTTAGTTGAAACAAAGCCGCAAGATATTTAAATGAGTAACCGTTACGGTAAACTATGGAAACAGCACTCGAGCACATGCACGAAGATGTAGAGGAGATAAAGAGAGATATGGCTGTTATTAAACATATTTTGTTACAAGAAGGGACGTTAAACAATACAACAAAAAAAATGCTCGCAGAAGCACGCGCCACACCTGATACTGAATACATTTCTCACGAAGAATTAAAAAAGCGGATACGAGTATGAGTTGGGAAATTAGTTGGCACCCAAAAGCAGGAAAATATGTTGAAAAACTTCCGCATAGTATTGCCAAACGAATTCTTGATAAGTTTGATGAAGTAGCACAAGAGCCGTTTCGGTATCTTGAACATTTTGAAGGAGAGGGATACAAATTGAGGATTGGTGAATACCGAGCGCTTATCGATGTTGATTTTGAAAAGAAAATTCTTAAGGTAAGAATATTTGATTTGCGTGAACGAATTTATTGATGCAGATGGTGGAGTAAATTGCCTGACAGGTGAAACGAAAAGAGAAACTTTAAATAAACAGAAAGGAAACAAGATTAAATGACTGAGCACTTATTTCCGGCATGTATACGGTATCCTGCGTATTTTATCGCAGGAATTGGTTCTGGAATTGTCCCAATCGCGATTGCAGCAGCAATTGCTACCGGCGCTCATCCAAGACAGCCAATAGACCCGCAGCCAACTCCTTCTGCACTCGAACTCAAACTGGAAAATGTACCGTGCAGTCCTACACCCGATATGGTTTATGATCAGAATCGCCAACAATGCTATGTAAAAATTAGTGAGAAACCGGTTGTTGACTATTGCACGCCTGAATCAAGATAAATCTTTATATATTACTTCTTGGTCATCAAGCGCATGTCCCTCAAAAAAGGCGATTTTGTCGAAGTTGAATACACCGGCCGTCTCGATACCGGCGTTGTGTTTGACACGACGAATGAAGCAGAAGCACAGAAGGCAGATATCCACAGAAATAGAATGATGTACGGCCCGGTTGCAATTTGCATTGGCCACAGCCAGATTATCAAGGGATTGGATGAAGCACTCGCAGGAAAAGAACTCGGCACCCACACAATACCGGTGCCCGCAGAAAAAGCGTTCGGCAAAAAGGATGCCAAGCTTGTGCATATGGTTCCCATTTCTAAATTCAGACAACAAAATGTCCAGCCAATACCCGGCCTGCAGTTAAATATTGACGGTGCCATCGCAACTATCAAAAATGTGTCCGGCGGCCGCGTCTTAGTAGATTTCAATCATCCGCTCTCCGGCCACGACGTAACGTACGTTGTCAAAATAAACAAAAAAATCGAAACGCCCGTGGAAAAAGTCAAGGCATTAGTTGAACTGCATTTTAACCGCAGGGACATTGGCGTAGCGGTTACGGGTGACCGGGCAGAGCTCAGTTTCCCGACGAAGATTCCACTGGAGATTGCAAAAAAGCTTGAAGAAAGCTTGAGCAAGGAAGTAACAAAACTGGTAGCGGAAATAAAAAATATCGCGGTTGTTTCTCGTGAAAAAAGAAGAAAAAACAAGCGGTAAAAAGCAGTAAAACAGCTATATTCTTTCATAATAAACTTTATATAGCAGAGCCCCATCCGTCGATTTAGATGTAGGGAGAGGGGAAACGAAAGAGGAATGTGGGGTGAAGGTGATGGATTTTAATACTTCTCAACAACCAAATGTGAATACGACAAACACTGCTCAACAGCAACCGAATACTTATAATTACGGGCAACAGCAATCGCAGCAGCCCTATCGCCCGGCAAGCCCTTCAGGTACCCCGTCAGGATTCACGATTAAAACATCGGCACCGGCGGCAAGCGATGCTTCAACCAAAGAGCACCGGCCGGGAAAAGCAAATGTTGCTGATGCTGAACTGGAAGAGCTGCTTAAAAATCAACGCGCAAAAATAAAAGTTGTCGGCTGCGGTGGCGGCGGCAATAACACTATCAATCGCATGTCTGAAGTCGGCATCAAGGGCGCGGAAACAATCGCGGTCAACACCGACGCACAAGACCTTTTGTACACCAGCGCTGACAAAAAAATTCTGATTGGAAGAGAAATAACCAGAGGCATGGGCGCTGGCTCCATCCCAAAAATCGGCGAAGACGCTGCACGGGAAAGCGAGACTGAAATTAAGGAAGCTCTGCGCGACGCAGACATGGTATTTATCACCTGCGGCCTTGGCGGCGGCACCGGCACGGGCTCGGCACCCGTTGTTGCAGAAACCGCAAAGAAACTTGGTGCACTCACAGTTGCAGTCGTGACCATGCCGTTTGCTATGGAAGGCCAGCGACGCTATGAAAACGCAGTCATCGGACTGGAAAAATTGGAAAATGTAGTTGACACGCTCATCGTGATTCCCAACGACAAGCTCCTTGAGCTTGCGCCTGATTTGCCGCTGCACACCGCGTTTAAGGTCGCTGATGAAATTCTCACCAACGCGGTTAAGGGCATTGCGGAATTGGTCACCAAAGCAGGCCTGGTTAATCTCGACTTTGCTGACATCCGCACGATTATGGGCAACGGCGGCGTTGCCATGATTGGTGTGGGTGAAAGCGATACGGAAAACCGTTCGGTTGAATCCGTTGAAAAAGCAATCAGCAACCCGCTGCTCGATGTGGACATCAGCGGCGCCAACGGTGCACTGATTAATGTATCTGGCGGGCCGGACATGACGCTGGATGAAGCCAGAAAAATTGTTGAAACGGTTTCAGAAAAGCTCGATGATGATGCAAAAATTATCTGGGGAGCCCAGATTAATGACGACCTCCAGAATGTCATTCGCACGCTGATTATTGTAACCGGCGTGAAGAGCAGCCAGATTTTCGGGCCGGACCGTAAGGTTTCAACGAAACGGAAGAAGGAGATTGAGACCGAACTGGGGATAGAGTTTATTGATAGTTAGGTGGTTAGTTCTTTTTATCCCTTTATATACTCCCTGAACAGAAAAGCATATAAATAAGAAGCTCAAAAATAAGCGTATGAATGAGGAAGTAGGTCAACCTGTAGTGTCTGAGGCGGCTCCCGGCAGGCTGGGAATGTGGCAGCAGGCGTTGCGAAATTATATCAACGAGTGCGTCCGCGTATTAAAAATCACGAAAAAGCCGACAATGTTTGAGTTCAAGACGATTGTCAAGGTCTCGGCCTTGGGCTTGCTTTTAATTGGGTTCATTGGATTCGCCGTGTTCCTCATTGCAAAACTTGTTATTTAGTATTTAGGTGCCTTATGTCAGAAGCAGAAACCGCATCGGAACCAACACCGGCAGCAGCGCCTGCAAGCCAGCTTTTTGCACTCCGCACCACCGCAAACCGCGAAGACCAGGTTATGGATTTTATCGTCAGCCACGCTGAAAAGAAAAAGATAGACATCTACGCGGTTGTCCGGCCACACGGCATGCGTGGATATATTTTCGTCGAGGCGGCGACCAGAAGCGACGCTGAACAAGCTGCATTAAACATTCCTTACGCACGAGGCATTCTTCCCAATGTGGTTGATTTCAAGGAAATCGAGCACATGATTGAGCAGAAGAAGCAGGAAGTCAACATCCAAAAGAACGACATTGCTGAAATCATCAGCGGGCCGTTCAAGCGGGAAAAATGTAAGATTACCCGTGTTGACAAGCAGAAGGAAGAAGTGGTTGTTGAATTGCTTGAAGCCGCTGTTCCCATTCCTATCACCTTGAAATTCGACGCGATTAAGGTCATCCGAAGAGATGATCAAGAAGAGAAAGAAGAGCTGGATGACAGTTAGTGGTAACGTACCATAAGATTTATAAACAACTTATTTTTCTGAACTACCATGGCATCTGAAACTGTTGAAGTGCTTGTTGAAGGCGGCAAAGCAACCGCAGCGCCCCCACTTGGGCCCGCGCTTGGCCCGCTCGGCGTCAACATCGGCCAAGTTATTGCTGAAATAAACAAGAAAACAGGCGACTTTAGAGGCATGAATGTGCCCGTCAAGGTAACCGTCGACAAGGAAACCAAGACCTTCACGATTTCTATCGGCACGCCGCCTACCGCAGACTTAGTCAAGAAGGAAGCAGGCGTTGAAAAAGGCGCGGCAAACCCGCTCATGGATAAGATTGCAGACTTGCGCATTGAACAGATCATCAAGGTTGCCAACATGAAGAAAGACAGCATGCTGGGCAAGGATAATTTTTCCAGAGTCAAAGAAGTCTGCGGCACCTGCAACAGTATGGGCATTCTCGTTGAGGGCAAGCCAGCCAGAGACACTATCGCTGACATTAACAAAGGTTCTTTTAAAGACAAAATCCTGCAGGGCAAGTCAGAATTGACTGCTGAAGAGCTCAAGGCGCTCGACGAAGAGCGTAAACGCTTACAGACAGAGATTGAAGTGCGCAGAAAAGAATACGAAATCCGCGCAAAAGCAATCATGACCGAGATGGCGGGCAAGAGCAGCACGCAAATCAAGAACAAGATGCGCGAAGTCAAGATTCCCGAATCAATTATCAAGGAGCTCCTCCCTGCAGAGACCAAGGAAGCAGCACCCGGTGCGAAGCCGGCAGCTGGTGGGGCAAAGCCGAGTGCGAAGTGAGTATAGAATAGTTTTAAATACTTCTTCTTTTGTTACTATTTTATGCGACTCATTATTACTCGACATGGTGAAACAGAAGAAAACAAAAAGAAACTCTTCCAAGGCCAGACAGGACCGGGAAAACTTTCTGCAATAGGGATAGAACAAGCACAAAAACTTTCTCAACGATTACAAGAAGAAAAAATAGATGTGATATATTCAAGCGATCTTGAACGCGCAGCAGATACTGCAAAAGAGATTGCAAAATACCACCCACATACCCCTTTAGTTTTTGTTAAAGAATTGCGTGAACGAAATGTGGGAGAGTGGGAAGGAAAACCGCACGCCGAGGCAACATGGGATAAACCACGAGAAGCACATAACATAACGCAGGTACTAACAAAACAAGGAGAAAGCCTTGTCGAGCTTCAAAACCGCGCGCGAAAATGTATTGATATGCTCATACACAACCACCGAAATAAGACAGTCGTGCTTGTCGCCCATAATGGAATCAATACGGCACTCATGTCAGTGATCATGCAACAACCACCTGAGGCAATGCCTGAATTTAAAAGACAGAGGAATACAGCAGTCACCATTGTTGAGATAGATGAGGATAAGAATCACCGGATACTTCTTTCAAACTGTACTGATCATTTGACAAAGTAAGAAAAATAAGAATTAAGAAAAACAGAGAAAAAAAGATTAAAAAAATTAATTAAAATGGCTGCTTCTTCTTGCGGAAGTGCATCACCAGCAACAGCACGGCAATCACAACCACACTCAAGGTCAAAACCATGCCTGCCCCAAGTTTCTTCTTGGCAGGTGCTACAGGTACTTGAGCAACTGAATCTTCATATGCAGGTGCAGTTTCTTCCACTGTCGCTCCTGTTTGTTCAACCGATGGAGCACTGGGCTCTGAAGGTGCAGTTTCTGGAGCAACAACCGGTGCTACTGCAACTGGTGCAGATGCTCCAAGTTTCACAACAAAGGTTGCCAAGTTATGAGTGACTGACACCAAGCTAATGCTGACGTCGCTCGTTCCATCTTTATCAAGATCAATAGACATTGACTTGCCAGTTATAAGGTTGTAATCTTGTTGAGCAATGCGTACAGCAACCTCATCTTTGCCTGAGGATTTCAACACAAACTGGTAGGCACCCGTGCCGTACTGGATACGTGCAACATCGTAGTTGGTCAGCGAAACAGACACACCATTTATAGTCGGTACAACAGTTTTGTAACCGCCACCACGACCGCCACCACTACCTCCT
>JAUSFM010000018.1 GCA_030651375.1 Candidatus Woesearchaeota archaeon
TCACGTCACTGGCGCAACAAATTGTTCTCGCTCGAATCAGCAAAAATCACAGCAGAAATTTGAAGTTGAAACGGGAACGTTTCGGGATGGAAAATTGCGCCAAGGAATCGGTGAAAAATAGGTTTTTCTACAGCGTCAACGTAAAAGTAAGGGGCTGCGCGCTTTTGCGCAGTCCCTCTTGACTGACGGGTTGGGCATCTTATCGGCCAAGCGTGCCCCCTTCATTTTGCTGCGTAGCCATCTATTAGCTTGGCAATTTCTGTATGCCCATTATTTAACGCAATCTCAGAAGGTGTGGCACCATCGTTTCTAGGTAATGTGGGGTTAGCACCGTGTTCAAGCAACAGCTTGACGACTGCGTATAGGCCATCTTCCGCTGCACGAGTCAACGCTGTTTGTCCTCTGAAAGTACATTTCCCACTTGTGGTTTTGTCACATTCCTCGTTATACGATAATCCGTTTCTGAAATTGACGTCCGCGCCATGCTGAAGAAGGACTTTGATCAAACTCGCATCCCATCGGAGGCTATACCAAAAAACTGCCTCCATCAGTATGGTATTACCATGCTGCACCCCTATAGATGTTGAATCGTCTATGTAGTTATTTACATCGGCACCCGCATCCAGCAGCAGGATCGCAATATCAACATTGTTATGTTCTAGAGTAGCTCGCAGAGGAGTGCCGTTCCATACATCCTTAATATTCAAATTTGCATCGTACTGAAGAAAAAGCTTGAACATCCTTGCCGGATCGTCAACGCCTGGGTCACGGAAGTGCCCCATAGCAGCCCAAACAGGCCGCGCCGCTCGGTTGGTCATAGCAAAAACCTTTAGCGGCGAAATACCTTGAACGTGAAAGTTGCAGTTGATTTGCCCGCCAGCATTCAGCAGCAAAGCCATGATGTCTGGGCTGCCTTGAATTGCATCAGTCATCAGCTTACAAGGTGCGACAGTTTCATTTGGAAGAGCACCAAATTCGAGTAGCTCCGCCACAAGCCGAGGCTTTCGATATTGCACTGATAGATCAAGCGCGTCGTTGATGTCTTCTTTTGATTTCAACAGAAGCTTGACGATACTGATATCACCCGTTTCAACCGCTTTTGCCAAAGTTTCGTTAGCTACTTGCGGTTTCCACTTTGATCTGGCCTCCAAGCTTGCCTTTTCTGGAGGCACGCTTTTCAAGCGAGCGTGTTCGACCCAGCCTACAGAGACAGTTCTGCGTGATTGGAACTGGACGTGCGCCCACTGACCGCATTTATGCCCTATGGTGACTCGGTCTCCGGTGAGGACATAACGCTTGGTATCACACGACTCCAGCTTGTCATGTTCACAAATTTGGGGGTTTTGTTTAAACATGAAGAGCCGTTTCCCTTGTGTGCCGACAACTTCTGCGTGTGGCATGAACTCAGTAGTTACGAATGCATTTGTCCAGTGGACGCATTCAGGTAAGGATGCGTCTGAAGCGTATGCGGAAAAGCTTGCCGCAATGAATGTCAGCGAAAAAACGAAATTCGACAACAGGTGATTTGCGGTCATTTGAGGCTGCGACATTGTTATGCTCAACGTGGTTCGAGTTAAGCGACACCCCCGCAGTGCGGGGTAGTGCGATGACAACCGGGTTTGTGGTTGGCAGCGCCCGCACCAGTGGGGCGCAGCCGGGAGCGTAGCGAGCGGTGTTCGCTTGAACGAGGCGTTAGGCGCA
>JAUSFM010000019.1 GCA_030651375.1 Candidatus Woesearchaeota archaeon
CGTATTCTTGTTCCCATGGAGGAAGTGGTTGAAGTCAAGAATGGCCAGAAGAAAACGACAGAACGCAAATTTTTCCCCGGCTACGTGCTTGTGGAAATGGTCATGGATGACGAAACTTGGCACTTGGTGAAACACACCAGCAAAGTGACGGGTTTTGTGGGTGGCGCGAAGAATCGTCCGGCTCCCATCTCGGAGGCTGAGGTACTGAAAATTGTCAACCAGATGCAAGAAGGCACAGATAAGCCTCGGCACAAGGTTGAATTTTTGGTGGGTGAATTTGTTCGGGTTAAAGAAGGTCCGTTCACTGATTTCAACGGCTCGGTGGAAGATGTGAATTACGAGAAGAGCAAGGTTCGCGTTTCCGTGACCATCTTTGGTCGCTCTACTCCCGTTGAGTTGGAGTTCTCGCAAATCGAGAAAACCTGAATTTGAAGCGTTGTGGGAAGAAAACAAAAACGTTTTGTTTTCTTCTTGCAATTTGGTTGTTTGAGTAGATTGGTGCTTCCCGACTCGGTACCAATTGTTAGTGAAGTGAGTCGTTAACCCCGGGGAGCTTTGGACTGAATTGTTCAGGATCGAAGCGCTAATACCCGTAAGGAGAAATCATGGCGAAAAAAATCGTCGGTTTTGTCAAGCTGCAAGTACCAGCTGGTAAGGCCAACCCATCCCCCCCCATTGGACCCGCATTGGGTCAGCGCGGCCTGAATATCATGGAATTCTGCAAGGCATTTAATGCGCAGACCCAGGGTGTTGAGCCGGGTCTGCCATTGCCCGTGGTGATTACCGCGTACGCAGACAAGAGCTTTACTTTCATTATCAAGACCCCGCCTGCGACGGTCCTGATCAAGAAGGCCATCAAGCTGGACAAGGGTTCTGCTAATCCTCTGAAAGACAAGGTTGGCAAGATCACGCGCGCTCAGCTCGAGGATATCGCCAAGAACTAGATGAAGGACATGACGGCCGCCGATCTGGATGCCGCTGTTCGTACCATCGCAGGTACTGCCCGCTCCATGGGCGTGAATGTGGAGGGCGTGTAAATGTCCAAGCTTACAAAAAACCAAAAGGCCCAACAAGGCAAAATCG
>JAUSFM010000020.1 GCA_030651375.1 Candidatus Woesearchaeota archaeon
ACGCGAATGCTCGCAGTTACGGTGTGGATGGCTTTGTGGTGGCTCACCGAAGTGGTGCATCTGGCTGTTACTTCCCTCCTGCCCTTTCTGCTCATTCCCGTGCTCGGCATTGCCGATACCACCACCAT
This sequence comes from Candidatus Woesearchaeota archaeon, assembly GCA_030651375.1. NCBI lineage: Archaea > Nanobdellati > Candidatus Woesearchaeota > Candidatus Woesearchaeota archaeon. The sequence goes on from JAUSFM010000020.1 coordinate 129, forward strand.
TGCCAACGAATACATGGACCCTATCATGTTTTTATTTATTGGCGGATTCATCATTGCCATTGCCATTGAGCGCTGGGATCTGCACAAACGTGTGGCGCTGCGCATTCTGATGCTGGTGGGTTCTACCCCTGCGCGGATTCTTGCGGGCGTGATGCTCACTACTTATTTGATCTCGCTCTGGATCTCCAATACCGCCACTGTGATGATGATGATTTCGGCAGTGACTGCGCTTATTCTTCGGATTGAGCACGATGCTAAACATCATACACACAAACTGGCAACGGGTTTGCTCATCGGGCTTGCTTACTCCGCTACCATTGGCGGAATGGGAACGCTTGTGGGAACTCCGCCCAACATGGTGTTCTACCGTTTTTATGAAAAAGCGTTTCCTGATAATCACGATATGGATTTTGCCTCGTGGTTTGCCATTGGTTTTCCCATCTCGCTGGTGTTTTTGATTCTTGCTTTTTTTGTTTTGAAATTTTTGTTCATGCCGAAAAAAAATATTCTCACATTCCAGACTTCTTATTTCAAAGACGAATACAAAAAACTCGGCAGGATGAGTTACGAAGAAAAATCTGTTGCCGCAATTTTTGTTTGCACTGCGTTGCTTTGGTTCACGCGCTCCGATATTGATTTCGGAAGTTTCACCATGCCGGGCTGGAAAAATATTTTTCCTGCTCCAAATAATATTCAGGACGGAACAGTAGCAATCGGCATGGCATTGCTTCTGTTTTTCATTCCATCAAAATCTGAAAAAGGAAGAATGCTCATCAACTGGGACGAAGCAAAGAAACTTCCTTTTCATATCGTCCTGCTTTTCGGAAGCGGGTTTGCGCTGGCAAAAGGTTTTGAGTTATCAGGACTAAGCGAATGGCTAGCGGGAAAACTTTATTTCATGAAAGACGCGAATCCAGTCGTGCTTGTGCTGAGCGTGTGTGTGCTGGTAACGGTGATAAGCGAGTTCGCTTCCAACTTAGCGAGCATACAATTGATGCTTCCTGTTTTGCTTCCGCTTGTCGCCACACTGAATGTTCATCCGCTTTTGCTGATGCTCCCCGCCACCTTCGCTGCCTCGCTGGGTTTCATGCTTCCTGTCGCCACAGGTCCCAACACCATTGTGTTTGGAAGCGGACGAATAAAAGTAAAAGATATGATGCGGGCAGGTTTACTAATTAATATTATCGGGATACTGCTGATTACTGCAGCGATAATGTTGTGGAAGTAAAATAATTTGGGCGCACCCTTCGGATTCCCCCTTGATGAAGGGGGAAAGTTTCGGCTTTGCGAAACAGGGGGATGTCCTCAGGTCAGGCTCATCCGCTACAATCTTTGGCGTTTGTCATTCTGAGCACAAGCATAGCTTGCG
>JAUSFM010000021.1 GCA_030651375.1 Candidatus Woesearchaeota archaeon
ACAACGTGTACCAGGAATACAAGCAGACCATTCACTACACCAATCGCACTGGTGTGCGTGCGGTCTGCTCGGATTGCCATGTACCCAAGGACTGGTCGCACAAGATGATTCGCAAGATTCAGGCAAGCGCCGAAGTCTGGGGCAAGTTGGTGGGCACTATTGACACCAAGGAAAAGTTTGAGGCAAACCGTTTGCGCTTGGCGGAACATGAATGGGCGCGGATGAAGGCCAGTGACTCCCGTGAGTGCCGCAATTGCCACAGTTTTGAGGGCATGGACGCTGAAAAACAAAAACTGCGTGGTGCGAAAATGCACAAAATTGCGCAGGACGAAAAACAAACCTGTATCGATTGCCACAAAGGCATCGCCCACCACAAGCCCAAGGGCATGAAGGAAGACGACGAGTAATCGGCGAAAGAGGGGGATTGTTATTCTGGAATTCCCCCATTTTTAATATTTGAAAGGACTTCTCAAATGAAAAAAACAACTGTTTCTATGCTGCTTCTGGGTACTTTGTTGACCGTGGGCTCCCAGTTCGCGATGGCTGCGCCCGATTGGGCCAAGGTTCCCAAACGTGACATCAATGTTTTCCATCCTGGCACGACTCCCATAGAGTGGGTGTCAAAAAAATCAGACCACAGCGGTACTGCAGGCCTGAAGAAGGGTGAAACCTGCGTGGGATGCCACGAAGAAAAAGGTACGTTGAACTTCAACTTCAAGCGTCTTGCAGACAAAGAGCTGGAGCCTAAAGGTGCACCGAAAACGATGATGTACCCCGTTGGAGTCCAAGCGGCCTACGATGCCACCAACCTCTATATTCGGTTGACCTTCAAAGCGCCCACTGGCGGTGCAGACAGCTCAGACAAAGAGAATGACGTCAAAGCCGCAATGATGTTCCCGGATTCGAAGGTTCCGCAGTCTGCGCAAGTGGGTTGCTGGGCCTCCTGTCACCTGGACGCGAGAACCATGCCCGGTGCCGATGAGAAAAAGACCAAGTACGTTAAAGAAGGTACTTACGAGC
>JAUSFM010000022.1 GCA_030651375.1 Candidatus Woesearchaeota archaeon
CCGCGTCGCCGGCGGCAATGTTGTTTTGGTGGTAGAGGCCGTTGGTGCAGTCGCCCGCGGCCCAGATGCCGGGAAGGGAAGTTTGCTGATTTCGCGGGTCAATGATAATCTGGCCGAACGAGTCTCGCTCGACAAGTTTCGCCACTAAATCCGTTGATGGAACCGATCCTGTTTCCACGAAAATGCCTTGCGTAGGCAGTTCGACTTTGTTCCCCGTATCTTTTTCTTTGTATATGATGGCTTCTACAAATTGTTCGCCTTTCACCTCAAGAATTTCTGTATTGAGTACAGCATGCATTTTGGGGTTCGACAAAACCTTTTTCACTGTTACCGGGTCGGCTTTAAATTCTTCACGGCGCTGGAGCAAAACTACACTCTTTGCATAGGCGAGAAGTTGCGCCGCGGTTTCAAAGCCAGCGTTGCCGCCACCGATGACCACAACATCCATGTCTGCAAAAAGCGGTCCGTCGCAGGAAGCGCAGTATACAACGCCTTTATGTTCAAATTTGTCGGCACCTGGCACCTCGAGCCTCCTTCTACGGCTTCCTGTGGCGATTAAAACAGTCTTTGCTTCATAGGATTTTTCACCTACGTTTATTTTAAAACTGTCTGACGCTTTTTCTACGCTCTCTACCAATACACCATCAAGGATTGTTACCACGTCGCTTGCGTAGGTTTTTAGGTGCTCCTTTAGGTTTTCCGCAAGTTTCGTGCCGCTGATTGATGAAGTGCCGATCCAATTTTGAATGTCTGCACTGACCGTACTCTGACCACCGAATTCTTTGGCGATAAAAATGGTTTTCAGGCGTTTGCGCGAGGCATAGACGCCGGCGGCTACAGCCGCCGGCCCGCCGCCGATGATTGCTAAATCGTAGATTAGTTCCAAGTTGGTAAGTTTAAAAGTTGATAAGTTAAAGGCAAAACATATTATACATCAGAAACTTCCAAACTAAAGCCCAGCCATCCCGATTTGGCATCAGGATGGCTGGGCGTAACTTTAAAACTTACTTTTTGGCTCTGCGTAGAAAAGCAGGAACTGCTCCCCAGTCATCATCATTATCTTCCGTGACTTTCTTTTCTTCGGCTTTTGGAGTTGCCTCTTTTGAAACTGATGGAGGTGTTACGCTATAACTTTTACCTTTCTTATCTTCCGCCGGGTCAGTATGGAAAAGGCTGCGCTTGGCGATATTTTCAGGGAAACCAGAAGCAATAACAGTAATTTTGACCTCGCCTTTCTTTAGCTTTTCATCGCGAACGGTACCGAAGATGACTTTTGCATTCGCATCAATTGATTCAGTGATGACTTTTGCCGCATCTTGGATTTCAAACATGGTGAGGTCATCGCCACCAGCAATTGAGAACAAAACACCTTTCGCACCGTGGATTGAAAGTTCTAATAGGGGAGAATTGATGGCATTTTTTGCCGCTTCTTCCGCCCGTTTTTCACCCGAGGCCGAGCCGATGCCCATCAAAGCGCTTCCGGCATTTTCCATGATGGAGCGGATGTCGGCGAAGTCGATATTGATAACTCCTGGCGTAGTGATAAGGTCGGAAATGCCCTCAACAGCTTGCTTCAAAATCTCATCGCACATAGCAAACGCGGCGCGTGCCGTGGTTTCCTTGCTGATTGTGGAAAGCAGACGATCGTTTGGAATAATGATGATAGCGTCAACTGATTTTCGAAGTTCTTCAAGACCTTGTTCCGCCAAACGCATTCTTTGCGCCCCTTCAAAAAAGAAAGGCTTGGTAACGACAGCCACGGTCAAGGCGCCGATT
>JAUSFM010000023.1 GCA_030651375.1 Candidatus Woesearchaeota archaeon
TAAAAACTCTAAGCACTAAATTCTAAACTCTAAACAATATCAAAATTCAAATACCAAAGTTTAAATAGAAAGGGACGTCGCTTCGTTCGTTTGAATTTTGAGCTTTGAAATTATTTAGGATTTAGAGTTTAGGATTTAGAAATTTGAGTTAAGTAGCGTTTCGTGTTGGTAATTTTCTTTTTCTGCGAGCATATAAAAAGCGTGTCACCAGCGCTTTTTTCTGTTGTTCGGTAATGCCACGATGCCGATGAAGCAATTCTGCCAATGGCGCGTTGATGCCACCCTCAACCGCATTGGTTGTGTTGGGAATATACGGATCACTGGTGAAGAGAAACATATTCGGTAGCGCATGCAGAATCAATGATCGGACTGCTCGAAGTTTCCGATGCGTATGCCATTTCCTGCCGGTCACCGGATTCAGGCTTTTTTCCTTGAGAAATGATTCGTATCGCACATCCCATGCCAGAAAAGAGTCACGCCACCGGTTTGCATCGGGGGATGTTTTTGTCTGTGCCAAGTTTCTCACCAAAACCCGCAGCTCTTGTCCTGCGAACGTCTGTGGATTTCTCGTGAGCCATGCCAGAGACAATCGGATGATATGAGCAATACACCGCTGGTGAGGTGTATGTGGAAATACTGATTTTGAAGCCTTGAGAAGCCCTTTTTGCCCGTCAGAAACGATGGCGTGTGGTTGATGGTGAGATGAGATACGAACGAGCAGGGGGTGCCAAATATCAAATCGCTCATGAGATACAAATGACCACGCGAGCGGTTGGCCAGAAATCGTATCATAGGCAACAACCAATACAGTTTGTTTTGAGATTGTTGTTCCATCCAACACGACGACCGGAGGATGAATCAGTACGCGTGTCTGTACGGGGATTGGCGGCGCGTTTGACACCTTCAATCGCCGCGAGAGCGTGGTGCGATGCACACGCAAACGCCGAGCAATAGATGTCAGTGAAGCCATGCCGAGCATCCACTGATTGTGTAGCGCGTTTCTGTTGCGACGCGTAACATCAGCACGCTTCCAGCATCGTCCACGACGGCAACGAACGCATTGCCACCGCACTGACCGCGCTCTTGTATATCCCCAACGAATCATGTGTTGTTTGCACAGCGAACAACGTTTTTTTTGTGCGATTATGGATGTTCATTCCATAATGGTGTGCCAAAACAAGAAAAAAGCCAGAAAAGATACTGCTTTTCTGGCTTTTCCACCAACACTATTTGCT